>CALASV010000117.1 GCA_937888895.1 uncultured Clostridia bacterium
ATGCTAAAGAAGCTATCCAATGGTTATATTTTGGATATTTAGGTGCTGTTAAAGAACAAAATGGTGCTGCTATGTCATTAGGTAGAACTTCTACATTTATTGATATTTATGTAGAAAGAGACTTAAAGAATGGTGTATTTACTGAAGAACAAATTCAAGAATTTGTAGACCATTTTGTTATGAAACTACGACTTGTCAAATTTGCTAGAACACCCGAATATAATGCTCTTTTTTCTGGTGACCCTACTTGGGTAACGGAATCGATTGGTGGTATGGGATTAGACGGTCGTACGCTTGTTACAAAAATGTCGTTTCGATTTTTGCATACACTAAATAACTTAGGCACTGCACCAGAGCCAAACCTTACAGTATTATGGTCAAAACGTCTACCTCAACACTTCAAAGATTTTTGTGCCAAAACTTCTATCCTTTCTTCTTCTATTCAATATGAAAATGATGATTTAATGATTGTTACTCATGGAGATGATTATGCGATTGCTTGTTGTGTTTCCTCAATGAGAGTAGGAAAAGAAATGCAATTTTTCGGTGCAAGAGCAAACTTAGCCAAGTGTTTACTTTATGCCATTAATGGTGGTGTCGATGAAATTTCTAAAAAACAAGTCGGTCCAAAATATCGACCAATTACTTCGGAATATTTAGATTATGAGGAAGTGATGGAACGATATAAAGATATGATGAAATGGCTTGCTACTGTATATGTCAATACATTAAATGTCATTCACTATATGCATGATAAATATTCTTATGAACGATTGCAAATGGCATTACATGACAAACATGTGACACGTTGGTTTGCTACTGGTATTGCAGGACTTTCGGTTGTTGCAGACTCTCTTTCTGCAATTAAATATGCCAAAGTAAAAACAATTCGTGACGAACAAGGTATTGTCATAGATTATAAAACCGAAGGAGACTTCCCTAAGTATGGAAATGATGATGACCGTGTAGATACGATAGCTTATGAATTAGTGCATACATTTATGGATTTTATCGAGCGTGTTCCAACGTATCGTGGTGGTATTCCAACTACTTCTATTTTAACGATTACTTCTAATGTTGTTTATGGAAAAAATACAGGTGCTACCCCAGACGGACGAAAGGCAGGAGAACCATTTGCACCTGGTGCAAATCCAATGCATAATCGAGATAAAAAAGGGGCTGTTGCTTCGTTAAGCTCTGTTTCAAAACTTTCTTTTGAAGATG
>CALASV010000118.1 GCA_937888895.1 uncultured Clostridia bacterium
ACAGTATGGAGTAATTCCAGTTTCTTTAGGAAAGAGAATCCTTAGAACAGAAACAGCAGGTTTTACAACACTTTCTATTTTGATGTACGAAATAGAATGTGCAAGAGAGGAAGAGAGATAGATGGAAGCATATTTAGATAATGCAGCAACGACAAAAGTAAGTGCTGTAGTATTAGAAAAAATGAATCAAGTATATTGTTTGGATTTTGGAAACCCTTCTTCGATGCATAAAAAGGGAATGGAAGCAGAGCAGTACATTAAAGAAGCGAAGCAAAAGATTTCTAGTATTTTAAAATGTGAGCCTTCTGAAATTACATTTACTTCTGGTGGAACAGAGTCTAACAATATGGCATTGATTGGAACAGCATTAGCAAATAAACGAGTAGGGAAGCATATTATTACTACAAGAATTGAACATGCTTCGGTTTATGAACCATTGTTGTTTTTAGAAGAAATGGGCTTTGAAATTAGTTTTGCACCCGTAGACGAAGGTGGACGAGTAGATATAGATACTTTAGTTTCTATGGTAAGAGAAGATACTATTTTAGTTTCTGTCATGTATGTAAACAATGAAATTGGATGTGTAGAACCTATTTCAGAAATTGGAAAAAAAATAAAAGAAAAAAATCCAAAGGTATTATTTCACGTAGATGCGATTCAAGCATTTGGTAAAATAAAAATACAGCCAGCGAAAGAGGGCATTGATTTACTCAGTGTGAGTGGTCATAAAATTCATGGACCAAAGGGAAGTGGATTTCTTTATATTAAAAATAAAACAAAGATTCGTCCTATTTTACATGGTGGTGGACAGGAAAAAGGAATGCGTTCTGGTACAGAAAATGTACCAGCGATTGCAGGACTTTCGGAGGCTTCTGTTTTTATGTATCAAAACTTAGAAGCAAATCGCAATCATTTATATGAATTAAAAGAATTATTAAAGGAAAAACTGGAACATGTAGAAGGAGTGACGATAAACGGTATTCCAAATGGGGATGTGAGAGCAACAGCACCTCATATATTGAGTGCAAGTTTTAGTGGAGTTCGAAGTGAAGTTTTATTACATGCATTAGAGGAAAAGGGAGTTTATGTATCTTCTGGTTCGGCATGTTCTTCCAATCATCCAGATATTAGTGGAACTTTAGTAGCGATTGGTGTGAAAAAGGAATTGTTAGATGCTACGTTACGCTTTAGTTTCTCTGTAGAAACAACGAAAGAGGAGGTAGAATATGCTGCACAATGTGTCGCAAATTTATTACCTCAATTAAGGCGGTTTTTTAGAAAATAATCAAACTCATTGTTATTTTAATCATGTTGTGTTATAATAAAAAAACAATTGTTTTTGGTAAAAAATTGCTTTAGAAGGATATAGATTTTTGAGTTTACAAAATAAGGAAGGAAATAATGCGAATGTATCGAGCATTTTTAATAAAATATGCAGAAATTGGTCTCAAAGGAAAGAATCGTCATGTGTTTGAGAATATTCTAAAAGACCAAGTAAAATATCATTTGGACAAATTAGGAAACTTTGAAGTATCAAGAGAACAAGGACGAATTTTTGTTTCTTGTCCTGACGAATATGATTATGAAGAAACGATAGAAGAACTTCAAAAAGTATTTGGTGTTTCGGGTATTTGTCCAGTCGTTGTAGTAGATAGCACCGATTGGGATGCTATTACAGAACAGGCATTACAATATGTAGATAAATTTTATGAAAATAAAAACTTTACTTTCAAGGTGGAGGCAAAGCGTGCAGATAAGCGTTATCCAATTACTTCTCCAGAAATGTGTTGTAAATTAGGTGAAGCTTTGTTAGAGCGTTTTAATACATTAAAAGTAAATGTGCATAATCCAGAAGTGCGAATTTTTGTAGAAGTAAGAACAAAGTCTTATATTTATTCGCATATTATTCCAGGTCCTGGTGGAATGCCAGTTGGTTCTAGTGGAAAGGCAATGTTATTACTTTCTGGTGGTATTGATAGTCCAGTAGCAGGTTATATGATTGCAAAGCGTGGTGTAACAATTGATGCAACTTATTTCCATGCTCCACCATATACAAGTGATAGAGCAAAACAAAAAGTAATTGATTTGGCGAAAATTATTAGTGCTTATACAGGACCAATTCGTTTGAATATTGTAAATTTTACAGATATTCAGTTATATATTTACGAACAATGTCCACATGAGCAGTTAACGATTATTATGAGACGATATATGATGAAAATTGCAGAAAAATTGGCAAACGATAGTAAGTGTGTTGGTTTAATTACAGGGGAGAGTATCGGACAAGTAGCAAGCCAAACAATGCAAAGTTTAATGGCAACAAATGCCGTTTGTACATTACCAGTATATCGTCCGTTGATTGCCTTTGATAAACAAGATATTGTAACAATTGCAGAAAAGATTAAAACATTTGAAACATCGATTCTTCCTTATGAAGATTGTTGTACTATTTTTGTGGCAAAACATCCGGTAACAAAACCGAATTTGGAATATATCAAACGTCATGAAGAAAACTTAAAAGATGTCATTGATGATTTGATGAAAACAGCATTGGAAACAAAAGAAACTATTATTGTAAGATGTGATGAATAGCATACAACCAAAAAAAGCTGCTGTCGTTTTACGGCAGCAGCAAATTTTTTAGTATTCACATTATTTTGGTAAGATAATAAACCATGTATGTATTAGATTGTATACTGTTCTAATGTTTCAAGAATCGCATCAATGTTTTCTTCTGCATGGATGTTTAAGTCGATTGGTTTGGATAAATCTAAACTAAAAATACCCATGATAGATTTTGCATCGATTACGTATCTTCCGGATACTAAATCAAAATCATTTTCAAATTTGGTAATGTCGTTTACAAATGATTTTACTTTGTCAATAGAGTTTAAAGAAATCTGAAGTGTTTTCATCCGAATTAACCTCCTTAATATTTTTCATACCTTCTAGGAATATACTAAAGGTGTTGGGGAGAAAAGTCAATGAAAAAACCTAACAAAAAAAGAGAGGAATCTTATGAAAAAAGTAGCATTGCACAATTTAGGATGCAAAGTTAATTCTTATGAAATAGAAGTTATGCAAGAAAATTTGGAGAAAAATGGATATATTATTGTGCCATTTGCTCCCGGAGCTGATATTTATATCATTAATACCTGTACTGTAACCAATATTGCAGACAGAAAAAGCCGTCAAATGTTACACAAAGCTAAAAAAATGAATCCCGAAGCGGTAGTTGTTGCGGTAGGATGCTATGTGCAGACCGGAACGGAAAGTGTAAAACAGGATGAATGTATCGATTTGGCGGTTGGAAATAATAAAAAGAAAGATATTGTTTCGATATTAGAGGAATATCTGAGAGAAAAAGAATTAAACAGACAGGACAAGACTCTTCATGAAACTACCATTCCTGATATTAATGACGGAAAGCAGGAATATGAAGAAATGACTCTTACCCATGCAGGAGAGCATACCAGAGCCCATATTAAAATTCAGGATGGCTGTAATCAGTTTTGCTCCTATTGTATTATCCCTTATGCCAGAGGCAGGGTGAGAAGCCGAAAAGAAGAGGATATTATAAAGGAAGTAAAGGGACTGGTGGCAGCAGGCTATAAAGAAGTGGTAGTAACGGGGATTCATTTAAGCAGCTACGGATTAGATTTTATCAGCAAAGATTCGGGGGATTATCTTCAGGGTGTAGATATTCGTACACAGGCGTACCAAAAAGGTTATCTGCTGGATATTTTGGAAAAAATAAATGCTATTGATGGATTGGAACGAATCAGAATCGGTTCTTTGGAACCGCGCATTATTACGGAAAAGTTTGTGATGAAATTAAAAAGTCTGGACAAGCTTTGCCCTCATTTCCATTTATCCCTGCAAAGTGGGTGTGATGAAACTTTGAAACGGATGAACCGTCATTACAGTGCGAAAGAATTTAAAGAAAAGGTAGAAATTTTAAGAAAGGTATTTGATAACCCTGCCATTACTACGGATGTCATTGTAGGATTTCCGGGAGAAACGGAAGAAGAATTTAAGGAAACTTATGAGTTTTTGGAAGACATTAGTTTTTATGAAATGCATGTGTTTAAATATTCCAAACGGCAGGGCACGGTAGCAGCGGCCAGAAAAGATCAGGTAGATGACCGTATCAAAACAGAAAGAAGCAACCTGTTATTAACTATGGAACAGAAACAG
>CALASV010000119.1 GCA_937888895.1 uncultured Clostridia bacterium
TTTTCTAGGATTAACTGCATCCTACACTAAATTGAAGTATATATCATCAGTACAAGTTGGTTTAGTTATTAGTATTTTACAAACAATTACTTCCATTCAAGAACAGACATTAACTTTTGTACCAAAATTATTAGCTATTTTTCTAACATTAATGTTAGTAGGAAGTTGGCTGTTGACAAGTTTAAAAGAATATACAATAGAATTGTTTCAATTTGCGAATTACTTAAATGGGGGCTGAGCAATTAACTGTTAGATTGGTGAAATTATGACATTTACAGTAGAAAATTTAGAAATTTATTTGGCAGTTGCAATGCGTATTGCAGGATTTATATTTATTGCACCATTTTTTAGTTTAAAAAATGTACCACAAAAAGTAAAGATATTGCTTTCGTTTGCGATTGCTTTAATTACATATTTTGTAATTCCTTATGAACCGTTAGAGTATGAAGGTGTAATAGGATATGCAGGAATTATTATTTCGGAAGCAATTGCTGGTTTAATTTTAGGTTTATTTGCAAATTTAGCAATGTATATTTTAAGTTTTGCAGGTCAACTTGCAGATATGGAAATTGGATTTTCTATGATGATGCAGATGGACCCTTCGAGTACGATGCAAGTAACTGTCACAAGTAATATATTAACTTATGCAGTTACTTTAATGATGATAGTGACAAATATGCATTTATATATATTAAGAGCGATTATTGACTCTTTTGTATTAGTACCTTTAGGAAGTGTTACATTTTCTACTTTATTTTATCAAGGGTATTTAAACTTTTTACTAGATTATATGGTACTTGGGTTTCGAATTATTTTACCTGTATTTGCTGCGTTATTGATAGTAAATGCAATTCTTGCTGTTTTAGCAAAAGCAGCTCCTCAAATGAATATGTTTGTCATTGGTTTCCAATTGAAAATATTTGTTGGTTTAGCAGTTTTGACATTGATGATGATATTTTTACCTTCTATTTCAGAAATTATTTTTGAAGAAATGATGACATTGATGAAAACAGCAGCAGCATATTTATCAGCACAATAAAGTGAGGATAGTATATTCTATGGAAGAAATAAAATATAAGTTACCGTATTATGCAATGGACCTTCAGTTTTTTGCAGGTGGAGGAGAAAAGACAGAAGAGGCTACTTCAAAACATTTAAAAGATGCAAGAAATGAAGGTCAAGTAGCAAAAAGTCAAGAACTAATAACAGCAGTAATGTTATTTAGTCTTTTTATTTCCTTTAAGGTATTTGGTGGATATATTGCAAACAATATTATAAAAGCATTTTATAAAGCGTTTGGATATATTAGTATTTTTGCATTAGATAAACCAAGTATAGGAAACGCAAATGCTATGATACGACAAGGAATGTTAGATATTTTTTTAACAGTAATTCCTGTATTTGCGTTTGCAGTTGTAGTAGCAATTGTTTTGAATGTATTACAAGTGAAATGGAATGTAACAACAAAGCCATTGAAACCTAAATTTAATAGATTAAATCCCGTCAGTGGATTTAAAAAGATGTTTTCTTTAAGTAAATTGTTTGAATTATTAAAAGCAATAGTAAAAATAGGAATTATTTTTTATTTAGCTTATGATACATTAGTAGATGAAGTTGTTATTTTAAAGATTTTATATGATTTAGATTTATTAAATGCAGTTTTATATATTTCTGATTTAGTCATTGACCTTGGAATTAAGATAAGTGCTGTATATTTATTGATTGGTTTGGCAGATTTTATTTACCAAAAGTTTAAATTTAAAAAAGATATGAAAATGACGAAAGAAGAAGTAAAAGACGAGTATAAACAACAAGAAGGTGACCCAAAAGTCAAAGGAAAAATCAAATCGAAGATGAGAGAAACTTCGATGCGTCGTATGATGCAACAAATGCCAGATGCCGATGTTGTAATTACAAACCCAACGCATTTTGCTTGTGCTATTAAATATGATAAAGAAACAGCATCAGCTCCTGTATTGATTGCAAAAGGAGCAGACCATTTGGCTCAGAAATTGAAAGAAGTAGCAAAAGAACATAATGTTCCGATTGTAGAAAATAAAGCATTAGCAAGAATGTTATATTATAATGTAGAGTTAGATACAGAAATTCCAGAGGAATTGTATCAAATGACAGCAGAAGTATTAGCGTATGTTTACCAGTTGAAGAATAAATAGAAAAATAAGACAGAAGGGAGGAAATAGTAATGAAAAAAGCAGATATGATGATTGGTCTTTATATTATGGCGGCCATTGTTTTTATGTTAGTACCTATTCCTGTAGGAATGTTAGATGTATTGATGGCATTGAATATTGCCATTTCTATGATTATTTTATTCAATGCATTATTTTCACAAGAAGTATTAAATATGTCTACCTTTCCATCTGTTTTGTTGTTTACAACAGTGTTTCGAATTTCGTTGAATATTTCTTCTACAAGAAATATTTTAACACAAGGTTATGCAGGTGGTGTCGTTGCTGCGTTTGGTGAATTCGTAGGTGGTGGTGATATGATTGTTGGTGCAATCGTATTCATTATCTTAATTTTAGTACAGTTTATGGTAATCAATAAAGGTTCCGAGCGTGTATCAGAAGTAAGTGCCAGATTTACATTGGATGCG
>CALASV010000120.1 GCA_937888895.1 uncultured Clostridia bacterium
AAGAATAAAATTTAGGTTCTTTATTATTTTTAAAAACAGGATTCAACGAAGGACAAGTATTCGTACAAAGATTACAATTAATACACTTATTTTTATCAATCACTGGTATCAAAAAGTTAGTATCACTATACTGCATCTCTATTGCTTGTACAGGACAAATATTTGTACAAGCTCCACAACCACTACAATTTACTTCTATCGGTAAATGATTATTATCAGAATCGATTTTAGCCACATTATGCTTTAAATCACTAATATGATATAAGGTACAATTAATATTTGCTGTTTCAAAAATATTAACAATCTTTTTCAAATAAGTATATTTGTTTTTAACAATGACTATAATTTCTTCTCCTGTATTTTCTAATACTTTTATTTCATCCATTATATAGTTTTTATATCCACAACTTCCATTAATATCCTTTATTTTATCATGTACAGAAACATCTCTACAATTTATTAAAACTTCATCAACTATAACTCCTTCGATAGTATATTTCAATATGTCCAATAACCTTGTAAGTAGAGAAAAATCTACTTGAGTCTCAAATAATGTTACAAATATTTTAGGTTTTTTCCCCTGATTCAACATTTTTCGTAAATCAAGAAAAAAATTTCCAGTTTCTGATATTTTTACCAACACAATTTCTTATCTCCTTTTTTATTGAAACTTTTCTAATTGTTAATATAAAATTCTAGTTCATCTCATTAACGATTAATTTTTAATGTAGCATCGCTATGAGTATTAATATTAAATGTATCTACCACTATACCATTACCTGTTGTATCAATAACTACAAAATTTAAACCAATTCTATTCATAGAATAATTTATATTGTTAATTACAATTTCACTAAAACTTATTTTCTCTTTCGTATTATATCCACCACTAGTAACTAATCCTTCTTTTTCGCAACTTATACTTGGTATATCTATAAATATTTTACCTTCTCTTATCTGACTGTTTAACGAAAAACCAAATGCTCCATATTTAAACTGATAAACTTGTTCATTTTTTTGACTATTCTCGTATATTACTCCATTATCTGAAGAAATAATACATATATAACTTTCTCTATGTAAAGGTTGTCTCAAAATATATCCCGTATTTTTCATAAATTCTTGAAAATATTTTTGACAAGTGTCTTTACATGAAATAATCATAATAAAATTTTTCTTTTCTCTAAATAAACTAAAATATTCATTAATTAAACTAATCTGCTGTAAATTGCACCCCCCCCACATCTACTCCATAATAATTTCCAATTGATTGTAGAAAATTAAATCCTTTTTCATAAAGAGACCTTCTATATTTTAAATACCCATATTCTTTTATAAAATCTTCCATTTTTTTATTTGCATTATTTATCCTATCATGAATACTATTTCGTAAAATCCAAGTTCTTTTCACTTTCATATCATGATACAAAGATTCATAAATTGGCGTGCGTTTTGCATATTTCCACCAAAACCCTATCACTTCATTTAAGTTTTTATCAATACGCATATATTCTCTCTCATAAACAGCTGGACGATAATTATCAAAAAATGCTTCATCTTCAATATACAAATCCCAAGGTTTATATGGTTGAGCATTACAAGTATAATGAAAAATACATACTTCTTGTTCTCTTATCATTTTTAATGCTATTTCTTTATGTTTATTAAATGCTATAAAACATCTAAAATTATACTTTAACGTTTCTTCATACTTTGTTTTATCAAAAAACAAATAATTTAACATACCTTGGTCAAAGAAAAATTGTTCACTATGTTCTAAAACATATGAATACTTATCTAAAGCAACTTCTTTCCTTAATTTTTCCAAATTATATACAATTACTCCTGAATTAAAATATCCAAATCCATCTACTTTTGGTCTTGCTAAGTTTTCAGGTTTCTTCCATTGATAACTTGCTCCACATGCTATTAAGTAATTATCTTCAAAATCTTCACAATAAAAATCATATATATTTTGTATCACAATTGTATCAACATCTAAATAAAGTACTCTATCCATATCCGTAGGTAAATATAAATGTGGAAATAAAGAATAATAACATTCTACTGAAAAATAAGCACTTGTTTTTAATTTTCCTAAATCAATATTAACATTAACTAAATCTATTGTATGAATCCCAGTAGATACTACAAATTTTTCCAATTTTTCATACGCCTCATCTTTTCCGGATGTATATACTAAATAAACATGTATACTAACATCCAAATGATTATCAAATAACGACTGCAATAAAACCATCACATAATTTATATATGCTTCATTGCACATTAATAATACATTCATTTTTTTCATCATTGACCTCCTATATTTTTCAATTATTATCTATAAATGAGCAACTATCAAATATTGTATCTTCAAGATAAACTTATAAAATAAAAAAGTATTAAATCTTCTTATATGAATTTATAGACAATTTTTGAAATGATTTTGCAATTTTTATTAATATTTTTTCAAAATATCTTATAATTTATATCAAAAAATCTTATAAGAAAACGTTTTTATAAAAACTTTCATTCATAAATTTATCCTGCTGTACATTTTAGATAAATTTCATTATTTACTCATTCATAGTTATTATAATTAGCAATTAATAATATATTGATATATATGTTCCATACTATCAGACATATCTAAGAAAAAGTTTTCCATTCTATCTAAATACTTTTTTTCTGGTTTATATTGATTATCCACTAATTTTTCTACACTACCTATTGCATCTTCTACTGTTTCTACAAAATCACCAAATGCTTCTTCAAATGGTAAATCCAATTCTCTATATGGATTTAAACCTGCTTCAAATTCCAAAATATCAGGAACGAAATATAAGATAGGTCGTTTCAAATAAGCAAAATTAAACACATAAGAAGAAAAATCCGTAATAAACATACAATATTCTTCATCTTTTACTTGATTTTGTGCAATACAAATTCTATCACTAGTTACTTCAAAAAATTGTACATATGGTCTGAAAATTGGATGTATCTTAAAATCTAAATATAAGTCATTATCCTCTAACATCTGCATCAATTTTTCAGAACTTAAAAATCTTTGTATTTCTTTAAAATACTTAGAAGCTAAAAATTTTTGTTCCGTTAACTCCCATACTGTATTTACACATTGACCAATTAAATATTGTCTCCAAGATGGTGCAAATAAAATACGATTTTGATATTGTATATTTTTATCTAATTTTTCAAATCTTGGCATACCAAATGGTAAAATATCTTGTTCTCTAAAATGATATTTTTTATTAAAATTCTGTATTTCAAAATTAGAGGATGCTACTACTTTATCTATTTCAATTTTTTCTGGTGTATATTTCCATGGTAAAGAAGCATGTAATATTCCATGTTGTAAATATACAATTTCTTGATTCATGATATCTCTATAAAACCTTTTCTGTTGTGCTGGAAATGGATAAATATTTACTTCTTCTATATATGCTGTAATAATCTTATCTGCTCTAATAAATAATTTTTTATGTAAATCACTTCCAAACATAACAATATGCTTATAATGTTTTTCTTCAAATAAATATTTATTACTTTCCCAATCATTATTTAATACATAATATCTTCTTATCCCATCCTCTTTTTCAAAATCATGCATAAATTGTAAATACCCATTATCATAATCAACTCCCTTACAGTCATAATACAACCATATTTTTTCTTTCTTATAACAAATACTCAATGTTCTGATAGAATAAACATCTTCTTCTTTCTGCATACTAAGTGTATTTTTACTCTCTATGTTTTTCATTTCATCTTCTGAAACTTCAGTAATAAAAAATGCACTATTTTGATATTTAACTGCATAATCTTCTCTTACAATTGTATCACACATTACAAATGGACTAGTTGGCATCATATAAAAAGTAGTTTCATAATAATTACCATCTAATTTAATTAAAAAATCAAATTTATTTACTTTTTCCATATCACATTCATAATAAAATCCAAAAAAATTATTTGTAATTGTTCTACATTTGTAGTAACTCATTGATGAGAAAAAAGAATCTAATTTTATTAAATATTCTTCATTTTCTCGAACATATATTTCTGGTTTTTCACAAAAATTAAAAAACTGAGATTTTAATGTACATTGCAATAATAATTTTTTTCCATATGCTCTACATCTATTAAAAATTAACTCAAATTTTTTTCTAGAAAATATTTCCTTATCATCTGTCATAAGAGAAAATGTATCTTTTGTCGTAAATGGTGTAATACAAATATTCTTTTTCTTTTGTAAAAAATAATATCGATGAAAATTATCTACAGACGGATGCTTTAAAATAGTATCAACACTAACATATTCTAATAATTTCCATAAACGATTTGTCTGTTGTTCAAACTCATCTCCATGTAAATAATATGGTAATAAACAATTTTGGGACAATTTCCAACTCAAATCATGTAAATATAGTACTTGAAAATATTCAGGTACATTTCCTTCAAAACTTCTAAGCAATTCTTCCCAATATGTAGTTGTTGGTTCAAAAAGTTCTATTGGATTTGTATTTTCTCCTGTAATACTATTTCCATGAATCATATATTTATATTCACAATTTTTTACAAATCCCAATTTCATTTTTTCTCTTAATATTTCACAACAATATTTTTGGTCTTCATGATAACCTAATCGCTCATCAAATTTTATATTATTTTCAAACTTATTCTTTACAACAATATTCATATTAACTTGAAAAAGATAATGATGTTTTTTAGCATCATATATCCCTGTTTCTTTTAATGTTTTATATCTAAGATGAGGAGAACGCATTGTTCCATCACTAAGATACGCTTGAATAGGATAAGTAACTATATCAATTTCGTCATAATGTTTGTCAAAAAATTTCGTCACATCTTCTAATGTATTTTTTGTCAATATATCATCGGAATCTAAGTACAAAATATACTTTCCTTGTACTCTTTCTAATCCATAATTTCTAGTTGCAGAAACTCCTTGATTTTCCTTTGTAAATACTTTAAAGAAAGGATACTGCCATTCAAAATCTTTACAAATCTCTAAACTATTATCTGTAGAACCATCATCTATTAATAATACTTCCATCTCTGTCTTATCCATTGTTTGCAAAACCAGAGATTCTAAACACTTCGTCAAATACTTTTCTGTATTATAAACTGGTATAATAACTGATACTTTATACGGATAATTATCCATTTCTTTCTCTCCTATCTTTTTCCTTTGATTTTATATGTAAGCCAAGCTTTTATACTTTTTATAATCACTGTAAATCCTAATTTCCCTTGGGAAAATAAAACTGGAATTTCTTCTATTGGATTCATAAAGTTTAAACTATTTTGATTACTAGTTCCTTTCAATTCTTTCATCAAATAATGCATATTTGCCTTCAATTCTTCCATATCTGAACCGAATTGTTTTTGACTTACTACCAATGCATTCACTTTAGTTAGTTCTTTTTCTTGTAATTCTTTCAAATTTTGTACATTAGATACAAATTGTTTCTGATTTACTACTAAAGTATTTACTTGTTTTTCCTGTTTTTCTTGAAGTTCTCTTGTTGCTTTTAAGGTAGGTAATACCTCCACAGGTTCTTTTCCTTTATAAAATAATTGTGTGATTTTATTTTTAAAAATTTGATAAGATAGTAAATCTAAATATTGTATTTCTTCTACGGTACAACCAACATATAACTGAAATAAACGACTTAAAGCAACATCCTCTTGAATGGCAACTCCAATATTTTTTATTGTTTCATACACGATTTCTTGAGTTTCTATTCCATTTTCTATAGTTTCTAATGCTCTAACGTATTTTTTCAAATAATAATCAAAAATTTTAATAATTACTTCTTTTTGATTGCTATGGATTGCTTCCCTTACTACTTCTACTGTTTCTTTCGAATAATCTTCAATTACCGCATTTTCTATTGTTGCTTCTTTTATATTTGTATAAAAACAAACTTGTTCCATACATTTTATTTTCTGTGTTATCATAAAATGGAACTTATATAATTCAAATTCCATTTCATTTTCAAAAAATTCTGTCTTAAATTCAGAAATTGCCTGTGTTCCATAAAATACTCGATATAATCCTAATGTCCTTATAACATCAAATAAGGAATTTCCCACGATTCTATCAAAAGTAATATCTTTTCCTTTTACTACTACATTGGAAATAATGAACTCTGGATTTTCTGTTTCTTTTATCACTAATTCTGTTGTGATTGGTGCTACTACCGTATCCGCAGATAAAAATGCCATATAATCGGTATCTTCTGATAGTAAGCTCAATCCTTCTCTAATTTTTTCTCTATCTAATTCTAAAAATGGAGAAATTCTTTTAATATCACTATGTTCCTCTAAATAAGTTTCAATTTCTTCAGTTTCTTCTTCATCAAATCTATTTTCAGCTAAAATAATTTCAAAATTAAGATTTGTTTGTCGATACAAAGAATTGAGACATCTAATTAAATATTGTGTAGAAACCGATGGTGTAATTATATATGATACTTTCATTTCTCTAGTTCCTCTCTTATATCTTCCAATTCATCACTACTTTAAAATTGACCGTTTTTGCTAAATCAAATGCCCTACTAATATCATTCAAATTTTCAATGTCCACAACTTCTGATACCATATGTCTAATTCGACTTAGAAATACTTTATCCTCGGTCATAATGCGAACAGCTTCTGCGAAGTCTTCCTGTGTAGAGCGACTTCTTCCTTGCATCGTAAGTCCTCGTTCTAGCACCATTCTTGTATTAATTGGTACAGGTTCTTCACTTACACCTAGCAACATAATCGTTCCTTCTGGTTGAATGTCTATCATTTGATTAACTGCATTTCCTGCTCCTTGTCCTCCGACACATTCAAAGGTATGGTCATATTGTACTTTTGCTTCTACTTGACTTACTGTTTTTACTTCATCTACAAAAGTAAAATATTGTAGTTTTGCTGGATGCAATCCTATTACTGTTATTTTTGTTTCTGGATATTTACTTTTTAAAAGACAACATATCACATAAGAAAGTGCTCCATCTCCCCATACAGCCACATGATGTTTTCTTTGATGAGATACTTTTGTAAAACTATCAATCGCATGTACTCCTACACTAATAAATTCCGTAAAAGAAAGTACTTCATCTGGAAGTTCATTTCCATAAGGAACTACTTGTTCGTGTCGTATGTTTACTACTTCTTGCATAAATCCATCAGCTCTACTCGAACGAAACATAGAATCCAAACGATAATTCTCTAAATAAAAGTTATCTTCTCCCGGTTGATTTGGTAAAAGCACTACTTTTTGTCCTTTTTTATAAGTTCCTGTAGGGTCATACACCACTTCGCCACAAGCTTCATGGATAAGTGCCATTGGCAATCGTTCTTTTAATACTTTGGCATCTCGCATTCCAAAGTAATATCTCATATCTGCTTTACAAATCGACAATTTATTTGGTCTTACAATTAAATGATTTTTTCCTTCGATTGCAACATCTTTAAAAAAAGTTTCTATGACATAAGGTTTTACTAAACTATATTGTAAATTTATCATCACTCATATTCTCCATCATAATCCGTGCTATCTTATAATCATAAGAATAGGTAATCTTCATATTCGATACACTTCCATTTACCAAATGTACATGGTGTCCTTTTAACATAAACATCTTACAAGCATCGGTCACAATATTTAATTCTTCTTCGGTCATAGAAGCATACACTTGTTCAAACAATCCTCTTTGAAAACTTTGAGGTGTTTGTCCTTGATATGTATTTGCTCGAATTGGAATATCCGTAATATATTCTCGATTGGAAGAATATACAATCGTGTCGGTTGCAGGAATCACAGTATCACATACGCCAAACTCTCTTGCTGATTGAATATTTTCGGATATCATTTTCAATGTTACAAATGGTCTTACTGCATCATGTGTTACAATAATATCTTCTTCCCCATTACTATATTTTTTTGTTTCTTCAATGATTTTACAAATTGTACCATTTCTATCTTCTCCACCCGGAATTACAACAAAGTTTTCCATTCCAGAAAAATACTTCTTCTGAATATCCAACATATATTGATACCATTGAATATTTACTCCAACAATAACAACATCTACTTCTGGATGAATTAAAAATTTCTCTACAACATGCACAATAATTGGCTTTTCATTAATCGTTAAAAACTGCTTTGGTACGGTATAGTTTCCCATTCTTGAACCAGTACCTCCTGCTAATATTCCAGCAAATACCATGTTATTTTTTCTCCTTATTTTTTACTTTTTTGATATGCCATACATACTTCTTTTGGATTTCCATCCATTTGTAATACCCCTTTTTCAATCCAAACAGCACGAGTACAATGTTCCAAAATAGTTCCCACGGAATGTGATACTAATAATACGGTAGAACCTCCATGAATCATTTCTTTCACTCGTTCCAAACTTTTTTTACGGAAAAATTCATCTCCTACACTTAATACTTCATCTAAAATAAGAATCTCCGCAGCATCTCCTGCTGTTGCTATCGCAAACCCTAAACGAGATACCATACCCGAAGAAAAATTTTTCACTTTTTCTTCCATAAATCCTTCTAGTTCTGCAAACTGCACAATTTCATCATAATGCTCGTCTAAAAATTCTTTTGTATATCCAATAATTGCTCCATTTAAGTACACATTTTCTCTTGCTGTCAATTCCATATCAAACCCTGTTCCAAGCGTTAATAGTTGTACTTTCTTCTTGTCCACTATTACAGTTCCACTTGTCGCTTTCACTGCTCCTGACACAATTTTTAATAACGTACTTTTTCCAGAACCATTCGTTCCAATAATACCAACGACTTCTCCTCGATATACATCAAAATTAATATGGTCTAATGCTTTTAATTCTCTAAATTTAATTTGTTTTTTTACTCGTTGTATCAAATATTCTTTTAATCCAGAAGGACTTCCTATAGCAATCTTAAATGTCATGCAAATATCTTGAATTTGTATGACTGGTTCTTCTGTTTTCTTTAGACTATCCATTCTATTAAAGTCCTTTCTTTTTACATCTTTATCATTACCTTATTTTCTTTTGCTTGGAAAATTCCATATCCAGCAGAAAAACATCCTACACTCCATGCAATTAACTTTACCCACATATCCCATGTAGATATTGTTCCTTCCATCACACAATCTCTTAAAATAGCGATTGCTATATAAACAGGATTCATTTCTACTACTTGTTGCATCATTGGTGATAAGCTCGTTACTGGATAAAAAAGAGCTGATATATACATTAATAAAGTTAACAATACTGAATATAAATACTTAATATCTGCAAAAAATACATACGCAATCGACAACATATATCCAATACCTAAGGAAAATAAAAGCATTAATCCTACTACTATCGGAAAACAAAGCATTGCAAAAGAAGGCTTTATTTGAAATACAATCAACATCAGTACATAAGCAATACAAGTATATAAAAAGTTCACTAATGCTGTATAAGTTCTGGCTAACACAAAGACTTGCTTCGGAAATTTCACTCTTAACAATAATGTTCTATTATCTACTAATGCATTCATTGCACTATTCGTTGCTGTACTAAATAATGTCCAAATAATAGAACCTGTTAAATAGTAAATAGGAAAGGTAGTAATATCTCTATGAAACATCGTAGAAAATACTAATGTCATTACTACCATCGTTAACAAAGGATTTAGTACACTCCACAAAATTCCCAAATAACTTCTTGCATATTTTCGTTTAATTTCTCTTGAAGTAAGTTCTCGTATTACAAAAAAGTATTGTTTTCTTTCTTGTAATGCTAACTGCTTCTTCGTTTTTTCTTCTTTCTTTTCCATTACTGTTTGAATGCCTTTCTGATATATATTAAATATTTATACATCACTGCATGATGCAAATTTTGTTTCACATTTTTTCCACAATCTACAATACTGCCTTCCATCCAAGCACTTTCTTTTAATACTGCTTGTTTCATTCCTAACATAATCCGAAGTTTATTCCATATCTGGTGATTTTTAATTTCTTGTTCAGTTAGTATATCTGCCACTTGTTTTGTTTGTTCTTCTGTCACATCATCAGAAAATAATAATGTTCCATAAATTTTTACTTCTTCTTTTAATGGATTTCCCATCAATTTTTTTAGAAGGGAAAATACCATTTCTTGTTTTCTTTTTTCATCAATATTTAACCTTTTATTGCAATTTATTTGTTTCAATAATATATTTTTAATACTACCTTTTTCTTGATTTTCTAATAAAATATCTTTCTTGTTTGATAATCTCTTTTTCTTATTCCAAATACTTTCTTGTTTTTGGTATTCCATCAAAAACTCTCTCAACCATTGTTCCATTTGTTTCATTCTTGCTTGATTCAAATTATATTCTTTATAAAACACTGGTTGATACGTTTCTTCTATTTTTTCATAAGCCGTTGTCATACCATGAGGAGCACTATAAACTGCCTCATACAAACAATTACTAAAATAAACTTTCTTTTTTATATTTGTTGTTGGACTAAAATAATATGTATAATAGTTTTCTTTCTTAACCCCTTTTGGTAACTCATATAGCCCAAAATAGAATCCTTCTATTTCTTTTTTATATCCTGCATAACATAACAATTGTTGTAATGTTTTTTGCAACGAACCAACCCAACCACTATCTACTAAGGCATAAGGCACATTTTCTAACAATCCTTTTTGTTTCAAATATCCTATCGTATTTTCATAAGCACTCTTAGAATGTTCATATACAAAAGGTAAAAACTGTTTACTTTCTGCTAATGGTTGTTTTAATTTCATTATTTCTTGATAAGAAAGTGTTGTTTTATACTTTTTTTCAAAACCTAATTCTTTCGCTACAGTAAGAGCTTCCTCATCCGTCAATCCACCACGTTTCATGACTTTTTCAAACGTAACCCCAATACCACCAAGGCAAATCATATCTAAACAAGATTCTCCCATTAAGGCAAACTGTGGCATTCTCCAAGCATAACGAGAACCATATAAATATCTGCACTCAATATCATACTTTCTTTGTTTACACAATTGTTCTGCTACCAAATACATTTGATAGCCATCTCGTGCTAAAAAATATAATCGCTTAATGCCTTTTTTCTTCGCCTCTTGTAACACCCACTCCACAAAACAAACTAAAACAGGAGCAAACACTACATCATATATTGCCTTTGCAAAATCTATATTTTTATCAGAAACTCGACCTCTAGCAACCTTATATAAAGCAGGTTCTTTTTGCAATATATTTAAATATTCCTCTATTCTCTTTTCCTGCTTTTTCTCCATACAAACCAAGCATTCCTTTCTTGTATTTAAGTATAATTTATTACTATTTAACCAAATCATAAATTCAAGCTATTTAACAACTTTAGCAAACGGCTTACTCTAGTGGAACTATTTTGTCGGACCGTAAAGAAACGTTCCCACTTAGCGAGGTCTTTTCGAGCTTAGTGGGACTACGTTTCGCCCCGAGCGAGAGCGTGTCCAACAAATAATTTCACTAGAGTAACCGTTCTCCACATTCTCCACATTCTTCTTATTCCTAATTCCACTTCGTATCATTTTGGGTATAACCATCATCCCAATCGGCTTTCCTACATAAATCAAAGTTTTCCAATTTAAAATCCCCATCTTTCGAAATCCTTGATAGCGAATTTTCATTTCTGCAATTCTTTGTCTCCATGTTCTTTTATCATACCAATCTCTATCTTCTCTATAAAAAAATAGTGGTTGTTGTATGTTATACCCATACATTCCATTACAATACAATCGCATAAACAATTCATAATCTTCACATCGCAATGTATCTTTTGATACTTGATATCCATTTACTTCTTCCAATATCTTTTTCCGAAACATAACAGACGGATGAATATAAGGAGAATACTTTAAAAACTCCTTTGCCCTTGGCTGTTTTATCATATTCCGAACGCCCCAAATACCTTGTTCATCAAACAATATTGCACTTGTACCTACAAAAGCATACTCTAAGTGCAAATCTAAAAATTCTTTCTGTACTTGAAGTCGTTCTTTTTCTGATATATCATCTGCATCCATTCGTA
>CALASV010000121.1 GCA_937888895.1 uncultured Clostridia bacterium
TCCTTGCACGCTTGGCGAAAATATCAAGAATAACCATCGTTCGATCCATTACTTTACACTCTAATTCTCTTTCCAAATTATTCATCTGAGCTGGAGATAATTCATCATCACATACAATCCCTGTAGCATCCAAATCATAAATCAATTCTTTTAATTCTTCCAGTTTTTTTTCTTTTTAAAACATATTACTCCTGTACCTAAACCAATTAATGACATACAAGCTAAACCTATCGAGTTAATAATACTATCTGATGTTTGAGGATTTTTTATATCAACTGTAAATTCTACTTCATTATATCCATCATCATTATACATTAATTTTAAATTATATTGACCATTTGTTAATGTATTTAAATAATCTTTATTTAAAGTAATAATAGTACTACCACTTTCTATAGAATAATCTTTTGCATCTAATTCAACATCATTTACATATACTTTTGCTACTTCATGATTCGGAACTTTGTGTAAAAACCTCGTTACTCGATACCAATCTTTTGGCTTTCCTTGATAAGACATATACCAAACTTCATATTTCTTTTTATCTAACTTTTCAATAATTCGAAAACTTTCATCTACATTTTTGTAGTAATCATCACTATTTCCTTCTACTAAAATTCTAATTTTTCCGTTTAGCTTTCTTTTACGAGTACGAAAACGATTACTATCTATTCCATTTGGAGCATACTTTGCTTCTTTTCCATAATCTTTTTTTAACCATTCCTGACACCATTTTGAAATTGTAATATAATTCAAATTCATACAAGAAAAATATGTCTGATTTGCTTTAAAGCGTTGATATTCTCCTGCCATATAAAAATTAGTTTCAAAATTTTGAACAAAATAAAATCGTTCTTTTATATTTGGATACAATGTTAAAAAATCTACTGTACTATATAAGGTAGCTACTGCTTTATCAATACTTCCATGAATACCTGTATTATTTCTTGATATTACAGGTATTCTTGCAATACCTGCTTGGATATAAGTCTCTTTTTCATAGCCATCATTAAAGATTGCAACATCCATACCAGCTTCGTGCAACATTTCACAATGTTTCAATGCTACTAATACTCCACCACTGATTTGCAAAGTTGGTAAAACAAAAACAATATTTGGAGTCATTTTGCTCTTGATATATTGTGTAATTCCATAAGCTGTATAAATAGCTACACAATTTCTTTTTGCAAATTCATATGCATTTTTTGCTATTTTACAACGATATCCTTTATTTTCAATTAAAGAAGTCAATGCTTTTTCCCATTCTTGTTTTGTGTCACATAATATACCTGTTACTTCATTTTGTATCATTCGTTCAAATGCTCCAACTTTACTTGCAATAGTTGGAACTTTCACTAAAGCAGCTTCTACCCACTTATTCTCTGACTTTGCTTCATTAAAAACACTCTTTTCTAACGGAGCTAAATTAATATCTACAGAAGCAATTAACCTTGGAAGTTCTTCCCAATTCACAAATTTATTACAAATAACACGATTTTGATAGGCTTTTAATTCCTCAGGAATATCTAACTCTCCAACAATCCATAATTCTAAATTTTTATACTTCTGCATTACCTTTTTGATTACAGGTAATATCATCAAAAAATCTTCATTATGAGTAATACTTCCACTAAAATAGCCTAAACGAATACCACCCTTTTCTCTTGCCTTTTTTAACTTACATGCTTTTTCATAAATACTTTTATTTGTTTTCCCTTGAATTTCTTCTGGTTTCTTATAAGGTAATATATCTCTATCATAAACAGCCCATTCGGATACTTGTGCCATACGGTCAGAAGCAACATTTCTATTGATATAAACTTCTGGAACATAATTTTTTAATTCTTCTGCCAATCGTTCTGTCGTTGTAATTGCAGCATCACAAAGACGTAATGTTTTTCCCATCAACACAACCCCTTCATCGTATACTGCTTTCTCTTCTTCTTTCATTTCTGACACATATTTAATCGTATCTGTATACTTTTTATCTATTACTAAATCATCTACATCAAATAATACTTTCTTATTTAATTGCTTTGCCATAGAAATAAACTCACCAATAGTTTCTGTATAAGGGCAACGATAAAAAACAAATACTCTATAAGTTCTTACCATTTCTAATGATAATTCTGTATAAAATACTTCATCACTTACCAAATTTCCAGCTAACAGTTGTTCACGCTGATGAGACACACGATATCTTGATGGATGTGGCAAGTAACATCCATTGATAAAAAGTACATCCATAAACTGTTCACCTTTTTTACTACTTATAAATTCCTTTATTACTTTTTGACTTTTTTCGTTATCTTGATGAAGCATTTCATTATCTTGATAAAACTTATTCTTATCTTTATAAAATTTTACTCTTCTCGTAAACTCTTTTACTCCACCTACTTTTAATGCTTTTACAGATTTTTCTGCGAGTACTTTTATATTTTCCATTTATTTATCCTTCTTTCCCTCTATTCTCTTTATCATTTAATTCAAAATTTCTTTATACCACTGCTTTTCATCATCTTCTATACATCGTACAAACCTTCGCTCAAAATACTCTTTATAATTATGATAAAATTTCATATTCAATAAAAATTTTATTTTGACACAAGGATGGTAAGACTGCATCATTTGAAATCTTTTATAATCTCCAGAAGAATATGACTCCATCTGTTCTCTTTGTTCTAGAAAAATTCTCTCTTTTATGGAACTATATGTTTGAAGAAATTCACAATCTTCCCAAGATGTTGCAACTACTATATCAAAAGAACCATAAATATAGATTTCATTTTTTATCATATATGGAATATCTTCTACAGTATTACTATGGTCTATTTCATCCTCTAGCAATAACAATGTATCTACTCCTATTTTTTTACATTCCTTTGCACAAACAATAATCTTTGTTCTTTGTTCTTCTGTCAATTTTTCTTTCATTAAAAATACTACTTGCTTATTCTTTCTCTGTGTTATCCATAATGCAAATTTACTGCCTGTATAAAAAGCTGACACTTTTTTCTTTACTTCCAAAAGATTATTTTCTGCTGTTTCTTTCCATTCCCCCTTTTCATATACTCGAAACATATTGCTATAAAACTGTTCTGCTGTTTTTACACATAATTCTTCTTTTAAATTTTCTTTATTATCCCTACGATTCCATATAAATATTGGAACTTTTACAAGTGATGCATAAATATATTCTTGATATGCTTGTCTTTCTGAATCTTCCTCTTCTATAATAGAAATTATTATATCCATATCTGCATATAAACGAGGAAGATTTTCTCGTTCCATATTTTCTGGATATCGTATATATGTTCTACCTTTATTCCATTCTTTCTCTTTTAAATCTATATTTAAATAAAGTTCTATATTTTCTTGATTATTATCTATTATTTCTAATAATTCATTCAGACCTTTTGTTTCCTTACCAAAATAAGCCATCTGTAATTTTTTACTTTTTTTTTCTTCTTTCTTTTTCACAGCACGATAATAATTCACTACTTCCATATCACCTGACATATTTTTTACATCTAAATAAGGAAGAATATCTCTATCATATACTGCCCATTCGGATAATTGTTCTATTCTATCCGAACAAACATCTTTATTTAAATAGACAAGAAAACCTTGATTTTCTGCATATCTCCGTATAGTTTCTGTAGCTGCTATAATTCCATCTATTTGACTTTTGATATTCAAAATAAAAGAATCTTGTTTTAATTCCGAACTACTTCTACAATCAAATAATACTACCTTATTATTTTTCTTTAATTTTTGAATAATTTCTCTCATTTTATCTGTATCAGGACAACCTACAAATAAATATATTCTATAATTTACTAATAATTTTTCTGTAAAATCTTCATAATATACTTCTGAACTTGTTATGTTAGCAGCTAATAACTGTTCTTTTTGATTATGCACTCGCCATTCATAATCATCCTGTAAATCTCCATAGATAAATAAGACATCCATGTAATACTTTTCAGCATCTATAGTTTTTGTAATTTTTAAAGTATGATGTTCTATCTGACTTTTTGGATTCATAAATTCTTGATATGCATCACATACCTTTTTTGCTTCGCCTATCATATTTACTTTTCCATTTTCTAGCCATATTACTTTATTACACATTTCTCGTATTTGGTCGATACTATGGGAAACAAATAATACTGTTGTTCCACCACTCATCAATTCCAACATTTTTCTTTTAGATTTTTTTTGAAATGCTTCGTCACCTACTGCTAATATCTCATCTACAATTAGTACTTCTGGCTTCACTATTGTCGCTATCGAAAAAGCTAATCTCATCAGCATACCCGAAGAATAATTTCTAATTGGCATATCAATAAATTCTTGTAATTCTGAAAATTCTAAAATTTCTTCATATTTTTCTTCCAAAAATTCTTTTCTATACCCTAAGATAGAACCATTTAAAAAAATATTTTCTCTACCACTTAATTCCATATCAAAACCAGAACCTAGTTCTAACATTGGAACTATCGTTCCATCTGAAATTACTTCTCCTTCCGTCGGAGTCAAAACCCCTGCAATAATTTTTAAAAGAGTACTTTTTCCTGCCCCATTTTTCCCAATAATTCCAACAACTTCTCCCTTTTCTACCTTAAAACTAACTTGTTCAAAAACTGTAAATTCTCGGTACTTTAGACGACCTTTCAATAAAGCAATTACATATTCTTTTAAACTCATAATTTTATCATTTGCCATCCGAAAACGCATTGACACATTATTTACATTAATCATTGAATCTCTCCTACAGATATAATACAAATTTTTTCTGTGCTCTATTAAAAATACTTTTTCCTAAAACATAAACTACAACGGAAAAACCTATACAATACAAATATTCTGTCATAACAGGTGATACTCCCTCCATTACTACTGTACGGAAAAATTTTAAATAATGATACATAGGATTCCACTGTAATATAAATTGAAATCTTTCTTGTCCATCTATCATCATCATATCCAATACCAAATAGATACTTTTGACCATCAATTTCAAATTTATGTAAATAAGAAGAATAACCTGGAGCTTTATAAATTGAAACTATTTTTGGTGATGTTACATCACTTAAATCAATTTCGTATAATGGGTCAGTATTTTCATAAGTTACAACATAACATGTATCTTTATCAAATGTTACTGATTTTACAACTTGTCTATCTAAACCGATTTTTTCATCTAAGTATC
>CALASV010000122.1 GCA_937888895.1 uncultured Clostridia bacterium
TCATTTATCCCTGGATTAAGATCATCATTCGTATACATCATAATATATAATACAAACGCAATCATACAGATTCCACATCTGATTCCAAATGATCCTTTTTTCATTTCAGACTCATCCGGATATAACTTTTGATATGCCGCTTTGTATCTCGGATGAACTGCAGGAAGCGGTCCTTTGTCACTGTATAGATTCCTTGTTTCTTCCAAAAGTCTTTGCCGCCTTTTTTCTGTCTGATTCACATACTCACACTCCTTTGGAGCATTCTATGTAAGACAGATGAATTATATGCTGCTAAAGTTCTTCCGCTCACCTATCTGTCACAAAGTTCTTTTGTAATATCTTCCCAGGTAACACCTTTCTCTACCATTAAAACAATGACATGATAAAGGAAATCTGCGATTTCATATTTAATCTCCGTCTTATCTGGATTTTTCGCTGCAATGACGATTTCTGTTGCTTCTTCACCACATTTTTTTAATATTTTATCAATACCTTTATTAAATAAATAGTTTGTATACGAACCTTCTTTTGGATTTTGTTTTCTATCCATTACCGTTGCGTAAATCTTATCCAGAATATGAGTACTATCCTCTAACTCCCATTCTGTTTTTACTAAATCACGATAAAAACAAGAGCGATTTCCGGTATGACAAGCAGCTCCGATTTGTTTTACTTTTGCTAAAATCGTATCTTCATCACAATCAATCGATAATGCTTTTACATACTGATAATGCCCAGAAGTCAATCCCTTAATCCAAAGTTCTTTTCTACTTCTAGAATAATATGTCATTTTTCCAGTTCGTATAGTAGTATTATACGCCTCTTCATTCATGTATGCAACCATCAAAACTTCATTTGTTTTATAATCTTGCACAACGACTGGAATTAATCCATTTGCATCTTTTTTCATATCAGCAAATGCAATCGGACTTTCTGTTGTTTTTACATCAAATCCCTGTTCTTTTAATGAATATTTCAATTCGTATACATCTTTTCCACGATAATAATTCGTAGCAATTGCATTTACTTCCTCTACTTCTAATAACTCTGTAATAGAATTTCTTTGCAAACTATCACGAATCATCACTGAACAAGAAATTTCTTTTATTTTATTAAAAAATTCTGGATTTAATGTGACATGTTTTGCTACAATTCCACTCGCTCCCATCGTCAAACAATTTTCATAATGTTTTTGTCTTTCCTCTATGGAAATTTTATTTTCTTCTAAACCACAGTTAAATTGCAACAATACTTGTTCTGAGCCAATTTTTGTTACTGCCTCTTTTAATAATTCTACATTAGACATATATTCAGGGTCTAATACTACTTTTTTTGCTCCTGCATAATAAATCTTTTTTACATCTTCTAATCGTTCTATATAACAACCAGCATAAAATGGAATATCGACTAGTTCAGAAATTTCTCGAAGTAATAAAACAAACTGCTCTCTTTCTTTTTCTTCCTTTGCATAATTATAAATAAATACCCCATCTACACCATTGCTATCATAAAAATCCATTTGTGAAATAATTACATCTTTTTCTTCATTTTGTGCATTCAAATAAGCAAAGATTTTTTTCTGACTCATACTTTTTAACTCCGTTTCCTACTGAAATCTTTCTGTCGCCACTTTTAAGTCTACTCTTTTTTCATAAATTGCTTTTCCTAAAATAGCACCTTCTACTCCTATGTTCTCTAACTGCTCTAAGTCTTGCATCGAGGAAACACCACCAGAAGCTATAATATCTAATCCTGTTGCTTCTACCATTTTTGCTGTCTGAACAAAATTTGGTCCACAAAGCATACCATCTTTTGAAATATCCGTATAAATAATTGTTTTTACACCAAGGTCTTTCATCGAAAGTGCTAATGTAACAGCATCTACATTACTAATCGTTTCCCAACCTTTAATTGCTACCATACCATCTTTCGCATCAATACCAATGACAATTTTATCTGCACCAAATGTTGCAATCGCTTCTTTTACAAACTCTGGACTTTCTACTGCCTTTGTACCAAGAATTACTCTTGTTACACCCATATTCAAACGATGTTCAATGTCTTGCATAGTACGAATACCACCACCAATTTCTAATGGTATTGTCACATTTTTAATAATCTGTGCTAATGCTTCATCGTTTGCACCCATACCTTGTAATGCACCATCTAAATCTACAATATGTAAAAATTTTGCACCTACTGCTTCAAACTGTTTTGCCACTTCAAATGGCTCATTGGAATACACCGTAGTTGCATCAAACAATCCCTGTTGTAAACGAACACACTGTCCGTTTTTAATATCAATTGCTGGATAAAGTTTCATCTATATTCTCCTTTGTTATAAATTGTAAATTTCTCAAATCAATTAGCCATTCGCAATCTATATTCACTGTTTGCTTATAACTTCGCATTATTATGCAAAATAATATAACCTTTATTCTTACTATAATGCTCCCTTTGCAGATAATACACCTTGTATTCTATCATCTTTATGAACAGCACTATCTAATGCTCTTGCAAAACTCTTAAATGCTGCTTCAATTAAATGATGATTATTGTCTCCTGCCATTTGCTTTAAATGTAAATTCATTTTTGCACTATAAGATATCGCATAGAAAAATTCTTTTACCATTTCTGTATCAAATGTTCCAACTCTATCTGTTGTAAACTTCATATCAAAGTTTAAATAAGGTCTACCAGACAAATCAATCGCACAAAGACATAATGTTTCATCCATTGGAAGTAATGATTGTCCATATCTTACAATACCTGCTTTATCTCCTAATGCTTTCTCAATTGCTTGACCAAGCACAATACCAACATCTTCTATTGTATGATGGCAATCTACTTCTAAATCGCCTTTTACGAAAACTTTTAAATCAAAAAATCCATGTCTTGCAAAAGAATGTAACATATGGTCAAAAAATCCAATTCCTGTAGAAATTTCCGAATTTCCTGTTCCATCCAAGTTTAACTCTAGTATAATATCCGTTTCTTTTGTTTTCCTTTCTATTTTTGCAACTCTCAATCTATTTTACCTCTTTTCCAAAACGCACTGCAATTGAATTTGCATGAGCTGTTAATCCTTCTGCCTTTGCAAAACGAATAATATCTTCATGAATTGGCTCTAATGCTTCTCTAGAATAAGAAATAATGCTTGATTTCTTAATAAAATCATCTACACTAAGTGGGGAGAAAAACTTTGCTGTTCCATTCGTTGGTAATACATGATTTGGTCCTGCAAAATAATCTCCTAACGGTTCACTTGCATATTCTCCAAGGAAAATTGCTCCTGCATTTTTTACTTTTGTCATTATCTGGAACGGCTCTTTTGTTATAATTTCCAAATGCTCCGATGCAATTTCATTTACTACATCAATCGCATCTTGCATACAATCTGCAACTAAAAGGTATCCATAATTATCTAATGATTTTTCTAAAATCGCTTTTCTCGATAACTGATTGACAAAGCGTTCCACTTCTTTTGCTACTTGCTCTGCTAATTCTCTACTTGTAGTTACTAAAATAGCACTTGCTAATTCATCATGCTCTGCTTGAGATAATAAATCTGCTGCCACATACGTTGGATTTGCTGTTTCATCTGCCAATACTAAAATTTCACTTGGTCCTGCAATCGCATCAATACTTACATGACCATACACAGCCTTCTTTGCTAAAGCAACATAAATATTTCCAGGTCCAACAATTTTATCTACTTTTGGAATACTTTCTGTACCAAATGCCAGGGCTGCGATTGCCTGTGCACCGCCTACTTTATAGATTTCATCTGCACCGGCTTCATTTGCTGCAACCAGTGTATTTGGATTTACTTTTCCGTCCTTACCAGGAGGTGTCACCATAACGATTTTTTCAACTCCTGCCACCTTTGCAGGAATTACGTTCATAAGCACACTGGATGGATAAACAGCCTTGCCACCCGGTACATAAACACCTGTGGTTGCAAGAGGAGTTACTTTCTGTCCAAGCATGGTACCGTTTGGTTTAGAATCAAACCAGCTGTACTGACGCTGTTTTTCGTGATATTCTCTGATATTTACCAGTGCTTTTCTGATTACATCAATTAATTCCGGATCTACGAGCGTATATGCTTCTTCAATCTCCTCTTTTGTCACACGAATATTTGATGCATTGATATCTGCGCCGTCAAAACGTTTTGTATAATCAAAAATCGCAGCATCTCCATTGGAACGAACATTGTTAATAATGTCATTCACACGGTCAATGAACTCTCCGTAATGATTCGGACTGCGTTTCAGCAGATCATTTAACAGATTCTGCTTTGAGTTTTCATCTAAAGTTACAATTCTCATAATATTTCCTCTTTTCTTATAAAACCGCTTTGATATCTCCGATCAGTTTAGCGATTCTTTCTCGTTCCATTTCCATGCTCACACGGTTTACTACCATTCTTGCAGATAATGGACGAATTTCTTCTAACACACCAAGACCGTTTTCACGAAGAGTTGAGCCGGTTTCTACGATATCTACAATTACTTCTGACAGCCCTACCAGTGGAGCAAGTTCAATGGAACCGTTTAATTTGATAATTTCCACTGTCTGATGCTTTTTATTATAAAAATAGTCTTTTGCAATGTTCGGATATTTGGTAGCTACACGAATCAGTTCCTGACTTTCCAGTTTTTCTCTGGCACTTTCCGGTCCGCAGACACACATTCTGCATTTGCCGAAGCCAAGATCAAGTACTTCGTACATTTTACGATTTTCTTCTAAAATCGTGTCGCTTCCAACAACACCAATGTCTGCTGCACCATATTCTACATAGGTTGGCACGTCAGGACCTTTGGCAAGGAAGAATTTTAATTTTAATTCTTCATTTACAAAAATCAGCTTTCTGGTAACCGGATCTTTCATCTCTTCACAAGTGATGCCGATCTGTTCAAACAACTCCATGGTTTTCTTTGCCAGACGCCCTTTTCCAAGGGCAAATGTAATATATCCGTTCTGCATATAGGTAGCTCCTTATATTTCTTTACAAAGATAGATAGTCTGTGCAATATGATGACGTTTTGCATACTCTTCATATACTGTTTTTTCCATATGGTAAAGACCATCTTCTGCGAAAAGCATGGTTGCCGGTTTTCCTTCTTTACGATAGTACATAGAAAGTTCAATTGCTTGTTCTTCCATATCTTTTTCAAAAACAATTAATACATTATCTTGTTTGGTATTAATATAAATCTGCTGTCTTGTAATTGCAGACAATAACTGGTCAGCAACAAATGCAAATCCAATCGCAGGAGCATGTTTTCCAAAATAGCTTAACAAATGGTCATAACGACCACCTTTTACAATTGGTTCTCCAAGTCCGTAAGTATAGCCTGCAAAAATAATACCTGTATAATATTGATAATTACTAATCATACCAAGTTCCAAGGATACATAACGGTCAATTTTAAATAATTTCAAATAACGGTCTAATTCTTCTAAAGCACAAATAGCTTTTTCGATTTGTGGATAGTTTGCAGCCCATGTTTTTGCTTTTTGCATATCTTCCATGGAAATATGGAAACTTCCTAAAAGCCCAAAGAGTGATTTTAAATCTGCATCTGCTTGTAAACTTTCAATAAATTCTTCTACACCTAAGAAATTTTTATTATTTAAAAGGTCACGAAGT
>CALASV010000123.1 GCA_937888895.1 uncultured Clostridia bacterium
GAATAAAAAATGAATGTATTGTTTGTATCACTAGGTTGTGATAAAAATTTAGTAGATAGTGAAGTGATGTTGGGGCTACTACGAGATAAAGGGTATTCTTTGACGAATGAGGAAGCAGAGGCAGATATTATTGTTATCAATACTTGTTGTTTTATCCATGATGCCAAAGAAGAGAGCATTCAAACAATTCTAGAAATGGCGGAATATAAACAAGCAGGAAGCTTACAAGTATTGTTAGTGACAGGTTGTCTTGCTCAACGATATCAGTCGGAAATTTTAAAAGAAATACCAGAAGTAGATGCTGTACTTGGCACAACAGCGATTGATAGAATAGTAGAAACAATAGAGCAAGTGTTAGAAGGAAAGCAAGTAGAGCAATATGCTGATTTACAGGCGTTACCATTACCAGAAACCAATCGTGTGAATACAACAGGTGGTTATTATTCGTATTTAAAGATTGCAGAAGGTTGTGATAAGTTTTGTACGTATTGTATTATTCCATCATTACGTGGGAAGTATCGTAGTGTTCCAATGGAGCGTTTAATAAAAGAAGCACAGTTTTTAGCTGAAGGTGGAGTAAAAGAACTTATTTTAATTGCACAAGAAACGACAATTTATGGTGTAGATTTATATGGAAAAAAGATGTTGCCAAGCTTATTAGATAAACTTTGTGAAATTGAAGGCATTGAGTGGATTCGTCTGTTATAATGTTATCCAGAGGAAATTACAGATGAATTGATTGCGACTATAAAGCGTCAACCTAAAATTTGTCATTATTTAGATATGCCGATTCAACATTGTGCAGACACAGTATTAAAAAGAATGGGTCGTAAAACAAACTATAAGGAATTAGTGGAACTGATAGAAAAATTAAGAAAAGAAATTCCAGATATTGCATTAAGAACTTCTTTAATTACAGGTTTTCCACAAGAAACCGAAGAAGAACATGAACAATTATTACAGTTTGTTCAAAAGGTAGGGTTTGAGCGACTTGGTGTATTTACTTATTCCAAGGAAGAAAATACACCTGCTGCCAAGATGAAAGGACAAATGACTAAAAAGGTAAAAATAAAACGACAAAAGGAATTGATGAAGTTACAACAAGAAGTGTCCAAACGCCGTGGAGAAGAAAAAGTCGGAAAGATAATGAAAGTCATGATAGAAGGGAAATTACCAGAGGATGATATTTTTATTGGTCGTTCTTATATGGATGCTCCAAATGTCGATGGTTTCGTTTTTGTACATTCTAAAGATTCTTATTTATCTGGAGAATTTGTAGATGTTAAAATTACAATGGCAAAAGAATATGATTTAGTTGGCGAAGCAATTTCGGAACTAGATTAGAGAGAAAGGATGGTATAGTATGAATTTACCAAATAAAATTACGATTTTTAGAATGTGTATGATACCTGTATTTTTAGTGTTTTATTTAATTGATACAATTCCAGCTAATAATGTGATTGCAGTAACAATTTTTATTATTGCTTGTTTATCGGATGCTGTGGACGGTCATATTGCAAGAAAATACAATTTAGTTACGAATTTTGGAAAGTTTATGGACCCATTAGCAGATAAACTTTTAGTATGTACAGCATTGATTTGTTTTTTAGCACAAGATACGATTCCTTTGCTTGTAGTTATTGTTATTATTGCAAGAGAATTTATTATTAGTGGTTTTCGTCAAGTGGCTTCCGATGCAGGTCTTGTATTAGCTGCTAGTTATTGGGGAAAATTTAAGACAACAGCACAAATGATAATGTGTGTATTGTTGATTTTACATTTAGACTATGCTTGGTTTAGTATGTTAGAAACAATTTTTATTTGGTTATCGTTTGCCCTTACTGTCATTTCTATGATGGATTATTTGTTAAAAAATAAGAGTGTATTGAATGTAAAATAAAGGAGAAGTATAAAATCAACACATAAATGACATAGTTATTTGGTATGTTAAATCATAAGATAGTAAAGGAGGGGAACATACCATGAAGAAAAAAAATATTGCTTATGTCATGTTATGTCTCTGTGTTGCAGTATTAGTTTCTGGTTGTAGCTTTGAAAATGAACAAGAAAAGGGAGAGAATGTTACTTTAACACCAAATGTTACAAAGGCTCTTTCCGAAGTACCAAATAAAGAAAAGCCTACGATTGCTCCACCAGAACATAAGGAAGTTACGATTTATACTTTAAATCCAAATACTTTGAAAAAAGAAGCTGTAACAGTTTTGATTCAAGTAGAGAATGAGTTAAACGCAGAGGTAATTGTAGAACAAGTAGTAGTCGCAATGGAAGATAGTGGCTTTTATATAGGAATTAATGAAATTTTTACAGATGGAGATACGGTAATTGTTGATTTTGATGCAGATTCTGCACCTGTTTGTGGTGTTGGAGCATCTGTAGAAGGTGCAATTTTAGATATTATTGGACAAAGTATTTTAGATAATATTTTAGATTGTAAGAAAATTATTTATCGTATCGAAGGGGAAGCTTATGAGACAGGACATTTACAGTTTGGATTTGATGAAGTTTATATTGGTAGGTAAACTAGATGAGTAAAGTAATTGTAGTAGGTGGTGGAGCTGCTGGTATGATGGCAGCAGTTGCAGCGGCAGAAAATGGAAACGAAGTGCATTTGTTTGAAAAAAATGAGAAATTAGGAAAAAAGTTGTTTATCACAGGAAAAGGACGTTGTAACATTACGAATGCTTGTGAAATGGAAGATTTAATGAAACAGATTGTGACAAATCCAAGATTTTTATATAGTGCCTTTCATACATTGGATAATGTAGCAGTTATGGATTTTTTTGAACGTATTGGATTACCATTAAAAACAGAACGAGGTATGCGAGTATTTCCACAGTCCG
>CALASV010000124.1 GCA_937888895.1 uncultured Clostridia bacterium
ATTATCTGCCGGAAGAGAAACTTCAGCCTTAAGATTTCCTTCAATTCCACCTCCTAATGATGCTAATTCTTCTTTTAATGCTTTTATTCCTAATTCAGCTGCTGGCTTTAATTCTACCGTAGCATCTAGTCCTAGACCCTCTGCTGAAAAATTTGGCTTTCCCTCTAATTCACCACTTGCTTTAAATTTTATATAAATAAATTTACCTGCCGGTGGCAATAATGGAAGCCCCTGCTCTATCTCTGCTTTTGCTGTCAAAACAGCTCCACCTTCTTTAAGTTTAAGTATTCCTGTTGAAAAATCAAATTCCAAATATCCTGCCAGTGTTGCCGAAGATTCAAAAACTATATTAGCACCAAAAGTCTTTAGGTTACGTTTTATTTTATGATATTCATTTTTTATCTCTTGATTAGTTGTAGTTTTGTCCAAGATTTTATAATAATTCTTAAAATTTTTATAATCTTCATAAAATTTTTTATCATTTGAAACTTCATATCCTTCTTGTACACCTAGCAAACACAGTATTTTCTTTTTTTGTGCATCTACTTTAATCGTTCCAGGTACTTTATCCAATTCCCCTAATTTATTTAATAATGGTATATTTTCTAATCCTGGTATTTCCGAAAAATCAATTCCTATCTCAAAAGAAAATAGTGGTATTTCTTTCCCTAATATATTTATCGTTGGACCTACTAAAGTTTCTTTCGCAAGCGAAAAATTCGAAGTATCTATCAAAACATTTGTTGATTTTAATTTTATAATATTTTGTGAATATAAATTCAAATCTGTTATGTAGAAACTAGCTTCTTCATACCCACCATCTGATAAAATCTTAATTTCTTTATCAATATAATCATTAACATCATTAATTGAAAAAACAATAATTCCTCGCTCATCTGAACTATAGATTTCATCTTCGCTTAATTGAATTTTACAATTTCTAATAGGACGATTAGTTATAGAATCAATTATCTGAATGGAATATTGTGCATTATTCTTTAAGTTATAATCGTCCTCCCATTCACAAATATATCCTGTATCACTTAATCTATAACCACTCCAATCTCTCCCATTTCCATTTTCATCATTCCAATATCCTATTCCTCCATTTACAGAAAGTGCCGTATACATCATAACACAATCTTGTGCACCAAACACATTATTTGGTTCTCCATCTGCCCAATTTGTATACTCTACTTCTTCATCTGTTACCCATTGCATAACTCCATCTGTTATCGTTGCCCCAAGCCATATATTTTGTTTTGTCAAATTTCCTGCTTGACGTAATCCTTCTACATATGAATTTATAAATTCCTGTTCTTCTTCTGAAGATATTACTAATAAATGACCACCTAACTCCTCACATTTTGATTGTGCATCATACCATGAAATTCCACCTTCAAAATATTGATATTTATTTTTATTAGATAAATTATCATCATCTTCTTCTGTATAACATATATCTATATAAAATGCTGGTCGTACTCCTACACGGTCATCAAACACACCCCAATATAAAAGGTCTCCTTTATTCATTTGTCCTTCACTACAACCATAAGGCTTTACTGTACAAGCACAGTTATTAGCCTTACCTGGATTTCTTAACCAATAAATGGCATCTGTAGCACTACTACCATAAGGTTTTCCATTACTGGCACATGATGAATTATTTGCTCTTTGTTTTGCATAATCAGTTAATGTAGAACAACGAGTTAAACTATCTTCAATACCCGAATCAAATCCATAATTTGTATTCATAACATCTGCATAAGATAAAAGAAAAACCTTATCTAGTGTTGGATTTCCACCATCTGTTATATACGAATAATATGGATTGCTACTATTAACAAGTGATGCTGTTTGTATACAATCTTTTTGCCTTGTTGAAAAAGCCTCATTAAAAAATGTTTCATTTAACCAAGTTCTTAATGTGCATTGTTCCCAGGTAATACTTACATTATTTTTATGATATGGTTGTGCATCCAGTGTTTTATCTGTTACAACAAATATTCTCGTATCTTCCACATATAAAACCTTACACGCTATTGGTTGATATAGATAATAATCTTCTCTATATTTTTTATACTTATTTTCCTCATAAACAACATTATTGTCACTATCAACTGTTTGTTGATTCAAAATATTGATTATTTCCTCATCTGTAACTTGAGATTGTGGATAACTCCCAAAATATATAATATCTCCTACTTCTAATTTTTCAGCCTCTTCTGCAAATACTGTAATATTACCTGATATTAAGATTATTATTGCCATCAATAATATCGAAATTATCCCCTTTTTCATTTGAACCTCCTTCAAAGATTTACTCTCTTAATCTCATTTTTGAATATTTCTATTCCATAATTTAATTCATCTTCCATAAGTAGCATAATTCATGTAAAATCGTTTTTCCACTTAACCTCATATTCAAAAACAAACGCTTTCCACATGCATAAAGCCAAAGACATCTATACTTCTTAAGTAATGGACAATAAATTTCCAATATCTTTCTTTCTGGAAATAATCTTTTCCAAATATATTGAAATTTTGCACCATATACACTTTTATTTCCCTGTAGCTTTCCCATATGTCGCTCAATTCTTTGTTTCATTGTTCCATAAGTACCAGAAAGCAAACATTCTTCCAAAACCTCTTTTTCTTGTACTGTTAATTCTAAAGAACCTGAAAATACTTTCTTACTTACTTGCCGTATCATTGCTTCAAAATCAACCATATTGAGCTTCGATAATTCTTGTTTTATATACTCCCAGTTAAGCATTGTCTCATATTTTTTCAAAAAAACATAACAATCTACCAGCGAACGAACCCCTATCCCACTCGCCGAATAATGCTTATACATATGCGAAATCAAATATACATAAAAATCTTCCCATGAAAAACAATACTCAAACTTATTTTCATCTACTTTATGTAACTTCTTTTTCACATCTCTATAATATTCCAAAAAGCATTTTTCATGATTATCATCATATAAACTAGTATGCATTTCATAATTATAAATTGGAGATTTCATATAAATATCATGATTACCTATTCCAAAGCTTTTTACTTCATACCCAATACTCTTCATATAGAAACAAACTTGTTTTTGATACTCTACATCAAATAAAATATCTATATCTGCCATTTGTCTCATCCATTTTTGTGGATAGAGTTCTTGTAATATGCTTCCCTTTAATGGCATATACCATATTTCATTTTTTTCCATAAAATCAACAATTCTTTTATATTCTACCTCTGATAAAATACTTCTTCGAATTGCTTTCTCTTTTTCTGATATCCATTCGTTATCTAATGTTTCTCCTAATTTTTCCAACGCTATTGCTGTAATAACAGTAAGGCTATGAAATTTTGCTATTTTATAAATCTTACTTCTATCAATTCCCTCTAACTCCTTTAAATTTGGTTGCCAATCATTTAATGCACAGGTCACTAAATACAACATCGCATATCCTACATTTTTCACCTTTTTTCCCTTCCTCTTTCCTTTATGCTAGTTCTATTCTTAGTTAAAGCAATGATTTTATTTACATTCTCCAAACTTTTTTCCACAATTTATAAAATATCAATATACTAGCTCTAATATAAAAGAAATCACACCATATATGTACATACATACGATATATCCAATCCGTTACAGAAATACATTTTCCATCTCGTATCACAGCCTCCAACACACCAATAATATGCTTGTCTGTAATACCATACTCCTTTTTCCAACGATTATCTCCACAAACTACATACCCTTGTTTACCAACCTTTATAATACGATGTAATACATATTCACCAGAATCTCTTCGATATAATGGAACTTCATATTTACATAACGGACGCTCTACTTTTCTAATAATCAGCAAATCCCTTTTCTGCCGAATAAGTGGCATCATACTATCTCCACAATTTGTATATATCAGGCTTCCTGTTCGGCTCAATTCTTCTTCGAATGTACTCTTATTCATCCAGTGCTCCAATTTCTCGTAATATTCCTAAAATTCGTTCCACATCTACCAAAAGTTGTTCTTTTGTGACATCATACTTTTCTATCATATACTTCACAATCTGCTCTTTTGTTGTTTCCACCTTTAAACACTCTACAATATCTGCTGCTGTTCTATTACTACGTACTAAACCAGAAAATTTATTTGTATCCGTTGATACCATAATCTGTTGCCCACTCATCTCATGAGTAATAAATTTTGTATTTAACTTCATTTTTTGTTCTCCTATTTTTGATTCATTTTTCTATATGCAACCATTGCAGCTTCTAGCTCCATATTACAATAAAGAGAATACAATTCTACTCTTGTTAACAATATATCAAACAAGCTTAATGTTTTTTTAAGCTTTTCTTCATCCGTAGGTCGATAAATCTGCTGTAAAAGCATAGGATAAATAGAATTCTTTTCTATCTTCTCAACATAATTTTCTTCTGATCTATGGAGCAAACAAATGACTTTTAATGGAACTGCTGTATTTGTACTTCGATGATGTTTACCATCCCAAGGAGTACCATAAGCTAAAATCCCACTCTCAGTAATTTTAAGTAATGGTTTATCATCATTAATCATTACTGCTCTTTCTTTGAACTGTTCCATCCAAAGTTTTGTATGAGTAGATTTTCCAGTTCCACTGTTAGCAGTAAAGAGATAGCCTATGCCATCTACTGCTACCACAGAGCCATGAAACAATACAATATCATATTCTATCAGTTGCTCTGACAACTTACGATAAACTGCTAAAGTTTCTAGATAATCTTCGGAATAATTTTGAATTGTTCTACCAGCTTTTTTATCATTTCTTGCAGAAATTTGCTGTTCTCTAATGATATCTTCATAGTTTATGGAAATAAAAAGTTCAGGACTTTTATTACAACTATACTCACGACAAAGATGATGTACTTTTTTATAAATGGATTCTATTTTTATTATGTGTCCAGCAATATCATAAATTTCTTGGTACATAAAGTAATCCTTTCTGTAAGTGCTTTATCACTAGAAGTGGGGTCTTATTTGATTCGGATAAATTAATATAAGGCATAACTCCTTTATAAAAATCAAGTTATGCCTTGTTCTGCTTTCTACTACTACCATTCATGGTCAGGAAGTTCTATACCACTAGTAACAATTACATCTTCTGTTTCAAACAGAATCACTTCCATTTCTGGTTCTATATAATTTATTTTTTCCACATTAATCACCTCGTTGTTTTAATAGATTATTGTTCTTGTTCATATATATTATCTACATCAATTTTTTATCTTCTAATCTACCTACTGAAATTTCCCGTGGATATCCACAACCTTATACTATTTTTACTAAATCTATCTTACTTGCTACTGTTGGCATTTCTCCTACTATTTCATGAACAGCATTATTAATGACAATATGAACTACATTCTTCGTAGCATTAGTTCCTAGTAATGCCATATTGCCCATATACATTAAAACAACTCCATCCCATCTATAATCCAAACTTTTTTCTCTGATTTTCTCACTGCAAGTTCCATTGCAATAGCACTACTATGTTCCATAGAACCCACCATTAAAAAATCACACAATGCATTTAATTATGAATCTGGTACACCCGTAAAAAATTCAAATTCTTCATTACCTACAAAACTGAACAATGCCCATTGATATCTTTTTACTTTCGACTAGCCAACAAAATTCCTAAAATGATAAATGCTGCACCAAAAATTTGTTCTTTTGTAATATCCGTTTTTAAAATTAATTTAGAAAATATTAAAACATTTGAAAAAAGTCTAAAACTACTAGACTTTTTTCTTTTTTTCCCTCGAGTTTAGTTTTTATGATTTAAAATATCCTTCTGTACTTTATATTATT
>CALASV010000125.1 GCA_937888895.1 uncultured Clostridia bacterium
TCCGGGATATGGCTAAGAAGTGCCAGCCTAAGCTGATCATTGCCGGTGCGTCTGCTTATCCCAGAGCCATTGATTTCAAGATTTTTGCTGACATTGCCCATGAAGTTGGTTCCATCTTTATGGTAGATATGGCCCATATTGCTGGTCTTGTAGCAGGTGGCGCCCATATGAGTCCTGTTCCTTATGCAGATATTGTATTTATTTCTGCAAAGACAGGACAACGTATGCATAAGTTATTTGAACATATTGAAAATGTTATCCAAAATCAAAATTTAAGAATCCAAACAGGTGTATTAAATGAAATTATGATGCAAGCAGTTGCTTTACAACAACCACCATCAGACAAAGGAAAGCGTTTAAAACTTTATTATATTACCCAAGTTTCTGTAAAACCACCAACTTTCGTTATTTTTGTAAATGACAAAGAATTAATGCATTTTTCTTATACAAGATACATTGAAAACAAAATACGAGAAGCCTTTGGTTTTTCTGGTACATCTTTAAAATTTATTATTAGAGAACGTTCCGAAAAAGACAGCGTTTCTAAATAAAACTGGAGGTGCTGTATGATTTCGATTTTACCAATTATGCTAACTATTATGCTACCTGTCTTATGTATTATAGCAGGATATTTTTTTGGTGGATTATCTGGTGGATATATTGTAGGGAAATTATATCATGTAGATGTAAGAAAACATGGTAGTGGAAATTTAGGTACCACGAATGTACTTCGTACGCTTGGAAAAAAAGCTGCTCTTATTACATTATGTATTGATTTAGGAAAAGTAATCGTTCCTATTTTAATAATACGTTATGTGATATTTCCACAATATCCAGCGTTCACTTATGAAAATCAGCTTTTGATTTTATACTTCGCAATAGGAACCGTACTTGGGCATATTTTTCCTTTTATGCTAAAATTTCATGGTGGAAAAGGAGTGGCTTGTATGGGTGCAACCATTCTTTTATTTGACTGGCGTTTAGCACTCCTTGGCTTTACTTCCTTTGTCTTAATTGTAGCAATTACTAGATATGTTTCCGTTGCATCCATGTTTGAATCGTTACTTTTTCTTACTTGGATAATTTTTGTTGTAGATTATTCAGACTTACATATGATTCTTGTTACTTGTGTATTTCCAATTTTGATTATTGTAATGCACAGAGCAAATATTGTACGTCTATTCCATGGAACAGAAAATAAAATAAGTTTTAAAAAGAAAGAGAGGGAAAATGCATGAAAATATCCGTACTAGGTGCAGGAACATGGGGAACAGCATTAGCAATTCTTTTAGCAAACAATAATCACGAAGTTACCATATGGTCTAAAATTGAAAAAGAAGTTGTTGAATTATCCGAACATCGTACAGAGATTAAAAATCTGCCAGGAGCAATACTTCCAGAATCTGTTGTAGTGACAAATAATTTAGAAGATGCATTAAAAGAACCAGAACTTATTGTAATGGCTGTCGCTTCTGTTTATGTAAGAGAAACAGCAAAACGAATTTCTCCAATGATTCCTAAAGGGCAGATTATTGTCAATGTTGCAAAAGGCATTGAAGAAGCTACATTGAAAACTCTTTGTGAAGTCATCAAAGAAGAAATTCCACAAGCAGAAGTAGCTGTTCTTTCTGGACCAAGTCATGCAGAAGAAGTAAGTAGAAGACTTCCAACAACGATTGTAGCAGGGGCTAAAAAGAAAAAAGTAGCAAAACTTATTCAAGATACATTTATGAATAAATATTTTCGTGTATATACAAGTCCAGATATGATTGGGATTGAACTTGGTGGTTCTCTGAAAAATGTCATTGCATTGGCAGCAGGTGTCGTAGATGGTCTTGGCTGTGGAGATAATACAAAAGCAGCACTTATGACAAGAGGTATTGTAGAAATTGCAAGACTTGGTATGGAAATGGGTGGAAAATATGAAACCTTCTCTGGATTATCCGGTATGGGTGACTTAATGGTGACTTGTACAAGCAAACATAGTCGAAACCGAAACGCAGGATTCTTAATTGGAAAAGGAAAAACAGCCGAGGAAGCAATGAAAGAAGTCAATCAAGTAGTAGAAGGCGTATACTCTGCAAAAGCAGCATTAAAACTTGGACAAAAATATAATGTAGAACTTCCAATTATCGAAAAAGTAAATGAAGTATTATTTGAAGGAAAACCAGTAAAAGAAGCAATGCTTGATTTACTGATTCGTGAAAAAACAGAAGAAAGTTCTTCTTTCGGATGGGAAGAATAAAATGAGTAAAAAATATATCAGGTAGAAATACTTGATATATTTTTTGTTTTTAAAAACTATCATATTTTTTTCAATCACTCATATTCTTATAATATCATTATATTTAGGAGGTTTTTGCATGAGTGGTTTTAGCGAATCTACATTTAATGTATATAAAGATATTCAGTCAAGAACTGGTGGTGCTGTATATTTAGGTGTCGTTGGTCCAGTGAGAACAGGAAAATCCACTTTTATTAAGCGTTTTATGGATGTACTAGTTCTCCCAAATGTAAAAGAGGCACATATTAGAAAACAAATCAATGATGAGTTGCCACAAAGTGGAAATGGAAAAACGATTATGACAACCGAGCCTAAGTTTATTCCAATGACACCAGCAACCATTACATTAGAAGATGGTTCGGATATTCGACTTCGTTTTATTGATTGTGTTGGATATATGACAGAGGGTGCTCTTGGTCACATGGAAGATAATGTGCAACGGATGGTAAAAACACCTTGGAGTGCTGAAGAAATGCCGTTTTCTATGGCTGCTACGATTGGAACAAAAAAAGTTATCGAAGACCATTCTACAATAGGAATTGTCATTACAACCGATGGCAGTTTTTCTGACTTGCCTAGAGAAAATTACATAGCACCAGAGGAACAAACAATTAGAGAGTTACAAGCAATTGGCAAACCTTTTATTGTATTATTAAATTCCTCTCGCCCTAATGCTACGGAAACGAAACAGTTAGTTGCTGAAATGGAAGAAAAGTATCATGCTAGTGTTGTTCCTGTCAGTTGTCTTACCTTAGATGCAGGAGACATTACAAAAATTATGGAAAAAATTTTATCTTCTTTCCCAGCAAATATTATTTACTTTGCTTTACCAAAGTGGGTAGAACTGCTACCAGCATCTCATCCTATCAAAAAGGGGGTCATTCAATCGGTGCAAGAATATCTTTCTAACATTCATTCGATGAAAGATATTCCAAATGCAGGAAAAGAGATTTCAGGAGAATATATTCGCCAATTTGATATTGAAGAATTACGCCGAGAAAATGGTAGTATTACGATTTGTATTAAAATGAAAGACGAATACTATTATCAAATGTTAAGTGACTTAACTGGTTGCCCGATTAAAAATGAAGCAGAGTTTTTAAAAACCATTCAACAAATGTCAGAAAGCAGAAAAGAATGTGATAGTTTAGGTATGGCATGGAATGAAGTGAAACAGCAAGGGTATGGTGTTGTCTATCCTCAATCTGAAGACATTAAAATTTCTGACCCCGAACTTGTCAAGCACGGCAATAAATACGGGGTAAAATTAAAGGCGACAGCCCCCTCCACGCAACTTATTAAGGCAGATATTGATATTGAAATTGCTCCAATTGTTGGTACACTAGAACAAGCCAATGATTTAATCGACTATATGAAACAACAAGAGGGTAGTGATGGTATTTTTGAAACCAATATTTTCGGAAAAACGGTTCGACAGTTAATTGAAGATGGTATTGAAACAAAAATTAACAATATTACACAAGAAAGTAGAGGAAAATTGCAAAATACGATGCAGAAGATTGTAAACGAAAGTAACCGAGGAATTATTTGTATCATCATATAGTCAATCGGATATTCGTAATCTAAGCTTACTCATAACCGAATAACTACTATCGTAGTTTGTCAGATGGAGCGTGAAAACTCCATCTGACACAAATAAGCCCCCACTTAGTGCTTTACGAACTAGAAGTGGGGGTTTTATTTGATTCGGATAAAATAATAAAGTCTTTTTATTTATTTGTTACATTATCGCATTAAAGCAAAGAAATATTATTACACTAGTGTAGAAAAGTATTTCCTTATTTTGTTATAAAAAATTACATTTTTTACAATAAAATAGTATGAAAGTCTTCTCTAATGAAATGAATATACCCAGAAAACTACAAAAGTAGAATAAATTCTCAAAAGGTCTTGACACATTTTGGACAGTTTGCTATAATATTTGCGAAGAAATTTAATAATTATGTAACATTTAGATGAAGTCAATAAGTATCTATCGTTTTCCTTTGTATAAAACGAACATCTGATACGAATTTCCCTTGAAACAAAATGGTAGATTTGTGCAATTTAGCACCACAAAGTATAGTGGAGGAACAATGAAAAAAACAGTAAGAAAGGTAGTATGTTTATTAATTACCGGTATTATAACAATACAAACACCTCTTATGGCTGTCAATGCAGATATGATAGAAGGTTCTACTTCTGTAGCAGGAATTTCAGAAGCATTCAGCCGATATTATGAAAGAATCGCAACATCTGAAAATACAGATACAACAGAACTTTATGCTGTTGCTTATCAAGCACCAGAAAATTTAGCAATTGCTAATGTAAATTCTGCGTTAAATATTAGAAAAGGTCCTAGTACTTCTTATGCGAAAGTAGGTATTTTAGGACAAAATGCAGCTTGTATTATTGAGTCTATTGATGAAAATGGTTGGGCAAAAATTACTTCTGGAGAAGTAAAAGGTTATGTAGATACTTCTTATTTGATTATGGGAGAAGAAGCAATTGCTATTGCAGAACAATCAGCAACATTATATGCTACAGTAAATTCTAAAGTAAATAAATTAAATGTTAGAACAACTCCTAGTACAGATGGAGAAGTAATTACTCAAGTAAAAGCAGGAGAACGGCTTGTTGTCAATAAAGAAGTTGTTATCAACAAAGATGACCCTACTGCAAAAGTATGGGTAGAAGTAAGATTAGATGATGATGAAAACCAAAATGCCGTTGCTTATGTTTCTTCAGATTATGTCACAATTTCTTATGAATTACATTGGGCAAATAAAGTAACAGCGTATGGTACCGATGTTTCTAATCTTAGAGTATCTATTTGTGACTATGCAAAAAAGTTTATTGGAACAAAATATGTATGGGGTGGTAATAGCTTAACAAAAGGTATTGACTGTTCTGGATTTGTAAAACAAGTATATGCAAAATTTGGATATACAACACCTAGAGTATCAAGAGAAATGGCAAAAAAATATAAAACTATTTCGATTTCTGAATTGAAACCAGGTGATTTAGTATTCTATGGAAAAGTTTCCACAAACTATATTAACCATGTAGGTATTTATATCGGAAACGGACAGGTTATTCATTCTAGTACTAACTATAAAGGTGTAGCTATTTCAAGTATGTATTTTTATTCTATTTTAAAATGTGGACGTATTATCAATGATTAAAAAATAGTAAATCGAGTAGGAGGAAGTTTCTCAAATTTAGAAACTTCCTCCTACTCGATTGATAGTATAATAAGAACAATTATTTTAGGAGGTTTTCATGGAGATTATTCTCATTTTCTTAATACTAATGATTGTTTTATCTATCAAAGGTATGTTTGATAAACGAAATCGTAAGAAACGTTTAGTGGAGTCTTTAAGGAAGCATTGGGGTACACCACCAAACAACGAATATACAAGTGAAAAATTTCTTTCTTTACAATATTACTACAAGCATCGTTATTCTAAAAAAGATGATAGGAAGGAACGTTTTTTTGTAGATGATATTACATGGCATGATTTAAGTATGGATGATTTATTTTCTTTACTAAATGCGACAAATTGTTCCATGGGTGAGGAATATTTATGGGCTATATTACATGATTTAAAGTTTGAGAAAGAACCTTTAGAAAAACGGGAAGCATTGATTTCTTTTTTTGAGAAAAACGAAACAGAACGTTTGCAATTACAAACAGCGTTTGCGATGATTGGAAAGAATAAAAGAATTTCTGTATATGAATATATGGACCGTATTGACACAGTAAAAAAGGAATCTAATGCAAAGCACTTTGCATTACTTAGTGGTATCATCATTTCGGTATGTCTTTTATTTATTATGCCTTCCGTTGCTGGTTTTCTGTTATTGTTTTTACTTGCCTACAATATTATTTCCTACTATAAACGAAAAAGTGAAATTGCTCCTTATTTTTCTGCAATTTCCTACTTAATTCGTATGTTAGAGCATGGTGAACAGCTTTCCAAAGAAAATCATGCAAAAGTATTAGAACCTTATTATGAAATATTGCAAAAAAATTCATCTGATTTGAAAAATTTTCGGAAAGGTGCACCTGTTGTTTCTTCAGAAAATCCAACAGGTGATATGATGTCTTTTTTCTTAGACTATATTAGAATTTTGTTTCATACGGATTTAATTCGTTTTAATCTTATGCTAACGGAGTTTTTTAAGAAAAAGGAGCAAATTGTAGAAGTATTTGAAATTGTAGGATTATTAGATGCAATGTGTGCGATTGCTTCATTTCGTACAATGCTTCCTGTATATTGTATTCCAGAGTTTTCTAACGAAAAGAAGTATCATGCAAAAGAGTTGTATCATCCATTTTTAAAAGAACCTGTTCCTGCAAATATGATAACAAAGAAGTCTGTTTTAATTACAGGTTCCAATGCTTCTGGTAAATCTACCTTTATTAAATCTGCTGCCATGAATGCAATACTTGCACAAACGATTCATACGATATGTGCAAAAGAATATCATTCTTCTTTCTTTAAAGTTATGACAAGCATGGCTTTAACAGATAACTTATTTACAAACGAAAGTTATTATATTGCAGAAATCAAATCGTTACAACGAATTTTACAAGAAACAAATGGAGAAATTCCAGTCCTTGGTTTTGTAGATGAAGTGCTAAGAGGAACAAATACAGTAGAAAGAATCGCAGCATCTTCACAAATTTTAGCCTCGTTATCTGAGTCGAATGCGTTAATGTTTGCAGCAACACATGATATTGAACTTACCTTTATGTTAGAGGACTTGTTTGAAAATTATCATTTTGAAGAACAAATCAAAGATAAAGAGATTTTATTTGATTATAAGTTAAAAACAGGACGAGCAACAACGCAAAATGCGATTGCATTACTTCGTTTACTTGGTTATCCAGAGGAAATTATAAAAAGAGCAAAAGATACAGCAACAACATTTTTATTAGAAGGGGAATGGAAGAAAGTTTGATACAGATTCTTGTCCATCCCATTTCCCTATGTTATAATTGATATAACAAAAAAGTGTTTTTGTATTTTTATTAAAAACCGATTGAGCAAAGAACTTTGGTTAATAGAAAGGATATACTATATGGTATCTACAATAAACTATAACTTAGATTTAGGTGGCGGAAGTCTTATGCAGATTGCGAATAGAAGTATTTCGCAAATGATGTCTTATATTATTGATTGTCCTAATGGAGATGTCATTGTTATTGATGGTGGTATGTATTGTGAGGAAGATGCAAAAAATCTTTATCATGAACTCGAAAAAAGAGGAAAAAGAGTAGCACTTTGGTTTTTTACACATTGTCATGTTGACCATTATGGTGCATTTCTTTATTTGGCAGAACAAAAAGAGTTTGATATTAAAATTGGTAAGCTTTGTTTTCATTTTCCAAGTCGTAACTGGTTACTAACAAAGGAAGATAGCCAATATACAGAAAAGTTTTTTTCTTTCATGGAAAATAGCAGTTTTTCTATTGTTACACCAAAATATAATGATGTACTTACATGTGGAGAAATTGATATTGAAATTTTGAATGAACCATGTAACTATGAAACATATCCTACTATCAATCCAACAGGAATTATTCTAAAAGTGCATTTTCCAAAACGTGCAGTATTATTTCTTGGGGATTTTGACATTTATGGCGAAGAAAATTATCGAAACCTTTTTTCAATAGAAAAATTAAGCTGTGATATTGTTCAAATGGCACATCATGGTCAAAATGGTGTCAGTCGTGAGTTTTACGAGTTGATTCAACCGAAATATTGTCTTTATACAGCACCTGATTGGCTTTGGGAAAACAATTTTTATGGTTGCAATGAGCCTAATACAAGAGGAAAGGGTAATTTTACAACATTAGAAACAAGACGCTGGATGGCAGAACTAAATGTAATTCGAAGTTTTTACTTAGGAGAAGGGGATTGGTTATTTACTTAACTAAATTGATGAATGGAGAAAAGAAACTGAATTGGATGATATGTTTGAACAGATAAAAAAAGAAAGGAGTAATCATTAAAATCTATGGCAAAAGCAGTTGTCAATTTTGATAACTGCTTTTATATACACAAATATTTAAAAATAATGATAAATGTAGAAAATTATTTACATTTATCACTAATATCTATATAATGTCAATGATTAAGATTACTAGTCGTATATACTTTCAGATGTGGTGAAAGCGTTTCTACCAGGTTACCGAAATAACTTGACTACGATAGAGATATTTCATTAACTTCTGTTTTGCAGAAGTTTTTTTGTTTTGTTATGCACTAGATATTCTTGATATAATATAGATTTATCTTTTAACAAAGTTAAAGATAAATGGAATATGGGAGGCACGAAATGAAATTATTAGTAGATGCAATTTTAGATAAGGGGAAAATTTTAAACGGAAATATTTTAAAAGTTGATACGATTATTAATCATCAAATTGATCCAGTTTTAATGGATAAAATTGGTGATGAATTTTTTAATCATTTTAAAGATAAAGGAATTACAAAAGTTGTAACAGTAGAAT
>CALASV010000126.1 GCA_937888895.1 uncultured Clostridia bacterium
CGTGCTAACTCATTCAAATCTCCTTCATTATACACTCGGAAAAATTCATCTTGAATTTTTATTACTTCTTGCTTATTTGCTACTCTATACAGATTCTGAATATTTGTTAAAATTTCTGCTACTATTGTTGCCTTTATATTAAAAGAGTTTTGAGCATCTAATACTTCATCTCGTACTGATGCCATTTCTTCGTCTAATACAACAATAGCATCTGCTGCCTTATGTAATCGTTCTCTTAATACTTGTGGCATATTCTTTTTATATTTATATTGTAAAGAATGTTCAATCGTTGCCCAAAAATTCATTGCTAATGTTCGAATTTGAATTTCCACAGAAATTTCTTTTGGACCTTTTACCGATTCTACGGTATAAGCTACTGTCATGTGATAACTTCGATAACCACTTGCTTTAATATTTTGAATATAGTCTTTCTCTCGCTTTACCCTCATATCGGTACGACTATGAATAATTTCTACTACCTTATAAATATCTTCTACGAACTGACAAATAATACGAATACCTGCAATATCCCCAATTCTTTCTTCAAAGTTTTCAAAATCAATTCCTTTCTTCTGGCACTTTTCCAAAATACTAGAAATCTTTTTTACCCTTCCATTCACTTGTTCAATCGGAGAATAATTTCCAGACCGACGACTAGCCACAATTAAATGATTAAATTTTACTACTAATTCATCTACTGCTAACTCATAAGGCTCTAAAATTTCTCTCCAAAGTTGTATTTCCAATAAAAAAACCTCCATTTACATTATCTAACAAGTTTGCAATATATTTGCCAGCAAAATTACTATTCACTAATACCCCAGTAAACAGTAACCAAATCTGCCCCATTGAGAAATCGCCTTCATCAATAGGGCAGATTTAACTTGTCTATTAATACAAAAAGTCTTGTATAATATCTACATTATCTAAATTATATTTAATTACATCTTTTCCTTTAATTCGAACTCCTGAATAATGTCCACTCTTTGGAATCTGTAATGTCTGCATATCAAAATTTCTTTGTTCTACTACCACTTGCAAACATTCCGCAGCAAGTTCTTTCAAACTTTCTGATGCTGTCACATAACTAAAACAACTATTCATAATAGATATAAGTTCTAAAAGATTCTGTTCTTTGTATTTTTCTAACAATGCTTGTAATACAACACGATGACGATATGTTCTACCAAAATCATTTTGTAATCCATTTGCAGTTGGTACATAACGCACTCGACAATAACCAAGTACTTGACTTCCTGTCATATGTTGTAAACCAGGAACTGTATTTCGTTCTGCTGCTTTGGAAATATATTTTGTTGTATTCAAATATTCTGACTCTTGTTCTGTTAAAGAGATTTCCAAACCACCTAAGGAATCAATCATCTTTTCAAAACCTGAGAAATTAACTTTTACATAACCATCTAACTTAATTCTAAAATTTGTTTCAATCGTATCCATTACTAATCTTGCACCACCATGACTAAATGCTGCATTCAAACGGTCATCTGCATATCCAGGAATCCTTACATACGAGTCTCTTAAAAACGATATTAAACTAATCTGTCCTGTTCTCTTATCTAAAGAAGCTACTAAAATTGCATCGGTTCGTCCACGCGAATCTCCATAAATATTTTCCTCTCCTAATAAAAGTACATTGACAACATTTTCATCTTGCTTTATCGACTTGGAAGATACTGCTAATGTTGGATAAGGAGTTGGTGTATTTGTTGGTGTTGGCGTATTTGTTGGTGTCGGTGTATTCGTTGGCGTTGCCTCTAGTTCTTGTGTGATTTCTGGTGTTGGTGTAAAAGTTGCTGTCGCCTCTGGTGTTGGCGTATTCGTAAATTCTGGCACATTTGTCACTTCATTATTTGGTTCAAGTGTTGGTGTAGGATTCTCTTTATCTACATTGATTTTAGCAAATACAAAATTTACAGCAGCATTATACAACAATTTTTGCCCTGGTTTTGTGCCAAACAACAATCCAACACAAATCAATATACCTAAAATTACAGAAGCTAATATTTTTGTCCAAGCTGGAATAGTCCCCCAAAAAGCAACAAACTTATTTTGGTCTTTTTTAGGCTCTATACTAGCACTTACTTCCGTTTCATGACCAAATTCCTTCTCTATTTGTTCTGCTAAAGCTGCACTTACTCCTTGAAATATTTCATCCATAGAAGCATCTTCTTCCTCTAGCATTTCTACCGTTGTATTTTTAGATTCCATATCCATATTCCTATCAAAATCGGATGCTTTTGTTTCTATTATATGTTTAGCTTCTGTATTTTTTTCTTCCATACGAAGAACTTTATCTATCTCATTATAAAATTCCTCACTCTCTGTAGGGTCAAATTCTATACCCTTATTTTCTTCATCCTTGTTCATTATTCCTCTTTTCTAGACCTCTATTGCTAACTAACACATTTTTTCCAATAACTTTTCTAAAAATTGATATACTCGAATCGTAGAAGGTAAATTTAATGCCTCCATTGGTGTATGAATATCTCTCATTTCTGGTCCAATTGCAATCATATCAAGGTCTGGCATTTTTTCTGCAATTAAACCACATTCTAATCCTGCATGTATTGCTTCCATTTTTGGCTCTTTCTGATATAAGTCATAATATACTTCACTAAATAATTCACGAAGTTTGGATTCTCTACGATACTCCCAAGCTGGATATTCACTATGGGAAGAACATTCTCCGCCAAGAAAACGAATCAAATATTCTACTTTATCTCTCATAAAATATTTATATGTTTTCGAAGAACTACGTAATGCAAAATGAAACTCTGCTACATCTTCCCCAACACTAAAAATACCAAGATTTAAAGAACTCTCTACTAATCCCTCAATATCCCCACTCATACGCTGAATACCATTTGGTGCTTGCATTAAAAAGAATAATAATTTTTCAAAAGAAATAGCATCTAACACTTCATACTCTGCTTCTTCTTTTGGATTTATTGCAACAGAAAAATTTGGTTCAATGGAAAGAAGTTCATTCTTATATTTCCACTTTAAATCTTCTGCTTTCTTTACAAATAATGCAGTATCTTCACTATTTACAACTACGGTTGCAAATGCTTCTCTTGGAATCGCATTGTCTTTTAACCCACCATAAAAATCAAGCAACGAAAACTCTACTTCTTCTCTTAATTCAAATAACATTCTTGTCATTGCATAAATAGAATTGACACGATTTTTATCAATTTCTGCTCCAGAATGACCACCATACAATCCAGTCAAAGCGATTTCATAAGCAACACCTGTTTCAGCCACTCTTTGTAATGGAAGTTCACAAGTTTGGCGCATACCACCTGCACAACTGCAAAGCACAATACCTTCATTTTCCGAATCCACATTGATAAGATACGATGCCTTTAACTCTGACATATCAAGTGCCTTTGCACCATCCATACCTGTTTCTTCATCTGTTGTAATCACAAGTTCTAATGCTGGATGCTTTAACTCTTTATCTGCTACTAATGCCATCATATAAGCAACCGCTACACCATCATCTCCACCAAGTGTTGTGCCATTCGCCATTAAGTCTTCTCCTACGATACGAAGTTCTAATGCATCTTTTGTAAAATCATGATTAGAGTCTGCATTTTTTTCACAAACCATATCCATGTGTCCTTGAATCATAAGTACTGGTGCGTTTTCATATCCTTCGCTTGCTTCTTTAAACATAACTACATTCAAAGCTTCGTCTTGCGTACAACGAATCCCTTGCTCTCTTGCAAATTCTACAAGATAATCCGAAATTTCTTTTACATTTCCAGAACCATGTGGAATTTTTGTCAATTGCTCAAAATAATATAATACTTTTTTATAATCATACTGTTCCAAAAAATAACTCATAATATCCTCCTTCTAGTTCTTAAAACTGTGAATTGGTGCAGGGATTCGACCACCACGATTGACAAATGCATCACAAGAAAATCTATTTACTGGCATAATTGGTGCATAACCAAGTAAACCACCAAATTCTACTACTTCTCCAACGTCTTTACCAATAACTGGAATCAAACGCACTGCTGTTGTCTTTTGATTTATCATTCCAATTGCCATTTCATCTGCAATAATACCAGCAATTGTTGTCGATTTTGTGTCACCAGGAATAGCAATCATATCAAGTCCTACAGAGCAAACACAAGTCATTGCTTCTAACTTTTCTAAAGTCAACGCTCCTGCTTGTACAGCATCAATCATTCCTTGGTCTTCACTTACTGGAATAAATGCTCCACTTAAACCTCCTACATAAGAAGATGCCATAACACCACCTTTTTTTACTTGGTCATTTAG
>CALASV010000127.1 GCA_937888895.1 uncultured Clostridia bacterium
TGAAACCTTTAAAGTGCATAAGGTCGTGAGCTGAGAGAACAGATTTAAAACACCACGAGAAAGGATTTTGTATGAATTTAAAAGATTTATTAGGCGACAATTTCAAAGAAGATATGACATTCGCTGATATTGAGAAAGCCTTAGCTGGTATGAAACTTGCTGACTTATCAACAGGTCAATATGTTGATAAAAACAAGTACGACACAGATACAAAAAAACTAAGAGATAGCGTAAACTCTAAAGACGCTGAATTAAGAGATAAAATGACTGAGGAGCAAAAGAAACAAGCTGATGACCAAGCTAAAGATAATCTTATCACTCAGTTACAAGAACAAATCAAAAATCAAATGATAGAAAATAACAAAAACAAATCTATTGCTACACTTTCTGAAAGTAAAACACTTTTAGAAATTAAAGATGATGATAAGGACTATACAGGTTTCTTAGATTGTCTTGCTAAAGGCGAATCAGAAGACGCTAATACTATCGCTACTTATTTTAACACAATGATTAAAAATGCGTATGAAAAAGGTAAAAACGATAGTACAAAAAATAATCTTGGTAAAATGGGTAAACAAAAAACCGATGGTCAAGGTAAAGCTGTTAAAGAAGATGGCGAATTTGGTAAAAAGTTAGCACAAAGTGTAACAAAAGGTAAATCAGATTTTAGTTATTTTGGAAAATACAATAAATAGAAAGAGGACATATTATGGTAGAAAAAGTAGGAACTTACGGAACTCGTAAAACTATTATGATTGGTCAAGATTCTTATTATATTGCTTTAGGTTGCAAAGTTAGTGGTACTGCTAACGCTGTTATTAAAGCAGGACAACCTTTAATTGGAGACTTGACTGACAGAGATACTGCTTTTACAGCAGGAACAACAGGTGCTGTTGGTATGAACTTACACGATGTTAAGTTAGATGCTAATGGTAAAGGAAACGCTACACTTGTTATGGCAGGTTGCGTAGATTTATTGAAACTAGAAAGCGAAGTTGCAACAGCATTACAAAGTGCAAAAATCGCTAATATAATTTTAGTGAAAGGAAGTGCAATATAGTTTATGAACTTATTTGAATTCTTATCAAGCTCAAATATGGTTGCTTATTGGCTTGAAAAACACGTAAATGACCAACCACTTTTAGGTGAAACTTTATTCCCTGTTAAAAAAGAATTAAGTATTAAAATGGACTGGATTAAAGGTGCAAATGACCAACCTGTTGCATTAAGACTTAGTGCTTTCGATGCTAAATCTATTCGTAGAGATAGAGAAGGTATTGAACAATACACAACTAAAATGCCTTTCTTCAAAGAATCTATGTATGTAGATGAAGAAATGCGTCAACAATTAAATTTATTAATGGCTACAAATAATGAAGCTATGATTCAACAAATTATCGCTAGAATATTTGATGACCAAATTAAATTAATTGATTCAGCTTTAATATCATTAGAAAGAATGAGAATGGAAGCATTAACAACTGGTACTATTACATTATCTTCTAATGGTCAAGGTTATTCTTATGATTTTGGTATTCCAAACGACCAAATTATAACTGCTGATACTTCATGGTCTGATAATACTGCTGATTTAATCGGCATGATTTCAGAAATCAAATCTGACATGAAAGAAAAAGGTGTTACATTAACACGTGCTATCATTAATGAATCAGTAGCTAAAAATTTCAGAGCAAACGAAAATCTTAAACAAGCTATTTATGTGTTAGCTGGTGGAGCTATTCCATCTATAACAAGCGAAAGAGCTTTAGCATACTTATACGAAGAAACAGGAATTGAATTCTATGTTTACGATAATGTATATGTTGATGAACAAGGCGTTGCTCATAAATACATTCCTGATAATACAGTAGTATTCTTACCAGAAGGAGCTATGGGTAGTACACATCTAGGTGTTACACCAGAAGAATCAGATTTAATGGCTTCAAACGTAGCTGATGTAAGTATCGTTTACAATGGTATCGCTGTTACAAATAGTCTTGAAGTAGACCCTGTTAAAGTAGAAACTAAAGTATCTATGGTTGGATTACCTAGTTTTGAAAGAGCTAACGAAGTAGTTATCCTTGATACTGAAAAATAGGAGGTAACTAAATGGTAGTTAGAATCGAAAAAGATAATATACAAAAGACTGTAACAAAAGGTGCTTACGAAGAATTTTATAAAGATTTAGGTTTCAAAATCATCAAGAAAGATGAAAAGAAAAACGATAGTGTTAAAGAAGCTAAAATAGTTTCTGAAAACTTTAAAAAATTCAATTTGGATGACAAAAAAGAGAAAGCAGAAAAATCTGAATAGGTGATAATATGATATATGATATAAATGGCAAATATTATGTTAAAGTTCAAGGTTATTATAAAGAGGTAACTGTTAACCATACAGGAAAAGGTCTTGAATTTAAACCTGTTAAAGACTCTAAAATTGAAATACTAAAAGCTAAAAAAGTTAACGTAGTTGACATTAAAAAATTAGAAAAATCAGAAACAAAACCTGATTATTCAAGATAGGAGTAGGTGATTTGGTATGAATACTGCGATGTTAATGGCTGAACTCAAAGCTCAACTAAAATACAGAGAGATTGAGATACCTGATGATTTGGTATTAAAATCTGAAATGAAACGAGCTATCGGTGAGATAAATCGTTGTCGCAGATTCATCCCAACCGAAACTGAACCTTATGACAAAAGATATGAAGACATGATAGTACCTCTATGTATGTTTTCGTTAGCTAGGGTTGGTATAGAAGGTGAAACATCACATAGTGAGAATGGGGTTCAAAGGATTTATGCCGGCGATTCCGATTATCCACAAGATGTTCTTTCTAAAATAGTACCTTTAGCGAGGTAAATATATATGAGAACTCAAAAACGAAATAAAAAACAAATTTATATTTGTCATAAGTATATAGAAAATGGTATTGAAAAATTTAAAGAACCGATACCAATAAAAGAAAATTATAGTGCTACAAATAGTGAAAGCGATTTAATAGCGATGGGTATGGAATATCCTAAATATTTGAGAATAAAAACCGACATTAAAGTGTGTATAGACGGAAAATGGATTAGTAGGAAAAGTTTATATCATCCAGGGGATAGAGTTTATGTATATGTTACACCACCTATTGAACATGACGTTTTATGTAAAAACGCTGATTATATAGTAGATACGAAACCAATCGAATCTATCAATCAGTTAGAAGTCATGTTATTTAATTTAAGTGGCAAGAATTAATATGAAACTCAGTCCTAATGGTGTAAACGAAACTATTCAAAGATTAAAAAATTTAAAAAAAGAATTAAAAAATCTGGAAAACGACCTACCTAAAATATTGGCAGAAGAAACAATGGAACAAATGCGTGAAAATTATTTTTCAAAAGGTTTTGAGAGTTCCGATAAACCAATGTTTGGTGTAGCCAAATATTCAAATGGTTATAAAGCATTTATACGAGGAACTAGTGTAATTTATGATGAGTTCGGTACAGGTGATGCAGGTGCTGACAATGGTCATCCATGGAAAGGTGAATATAGTTTGAACGCTTATAATAGTGGTGAAACTATAAGACCGGCTAATGAAAAATCACAGGCTCGTTATGGTATAAGTAGTGGTTTATATTGGACTTATTATGATGAATTTCTTGATACAATTATTGCTACACAAGGTGTTCCATCAGGTAAATTTATGTATAAATCTGCTATATGGTTGAAAGACCATTACAAAAAAATCACAAAAGACAAGGTGGCTGATGTTTTATCAAAACTTTAATATATCAGTTAATAGACGATTTGACAGCTCTTTTTAAAGATACGGACTTTATACAAAAAATTTTTGATGATTATAACGGTGAATACTCTAACATGCTTGTTAAAGAAAAGTACGAGTTGTATCCTCAAATACAATATCCTATGATAACCATAGAAGAAATTGAGAACAACAATGCTATAAAATATAAAGACGATAGTGGCGAGTTTGCTAGTAACTTAGGTTATCAGTTTGATATAAACTGCGAACAAAGTGAAAATTTTTCAGCACAACAAAATGTCAGAAGAGTGGCTACTATAATAAATACATATTTACAAGGTGAAAGATATCATTGTCTTGATAGAATTGGTGGTTTATCTATAGTTCCTAGTGTAAGCGACGCAACAATAAAGACAGGATATTTAAGATATAATTGTGTTGTAGGACACAATGATAATACTATTTATAGGAGGTATTAGAATGGCTAATATTATTAATTTATCTACAGCAGGTGTTCAACTTGCATACGCTGTTGAAACTACAGCAGGTACAAGACCAGAAGCTGATTTCAAAAGAATTCACGGTATTAAAAGTACACCAAGTTTAAACCCAGCACCAGAAACTATTGAAGCTACAACATTAGATGAAACTGTTTATAAAACATACGTTGAAGGCTTAAAAGATTTAGGTGGAGCTTTAGAGTTTACAGCTAATTTAACTGAAAACTTAATGACTGAATGGGATGACCTTTTAACAGCTTATGAAACAGCTACAGCTGGTGGAAAAAACGTGTGGTTTACAATTATTATACCAGGTTTAACACAATCTGTTTTCTTCACAGGTAAACCTAGTAATTTAGGTGCACCAGAAATCGGTGTTAGTGCGATTTTAGAAACAACACTATATATTACTGCTAGTAACGAACCTACTTGGTATGATAAACCAACCGTTACAGAGGCTTAATTAACAAATTTGAAAGGAATCGTTTATGAACACAAAAATAAAATTCACATATAAAAATGTACCTTATGTTTTAGAATATGATAGAGATAGTATAAGAATGATGGAACAACATGGTTTCTCATTAGAAGAGCTTAGAAGTAAACCTATGAATAATCTAACATTAGCTTTCAAAGGCTTATTTATTAAAAATCATAGAAAAACTAATGACAACTTGGTTGACGAAATTTATGAAAATTTCAAAAACAAAGAGAAATTATTAGAAACAATTTTAAAAATGATTGATGAAACTTATGCTACATTATTTGACGACGATGGTGAAGATAAGGGAAACATCGAGTGGGATATAGCGTAGTTGATGATAATTTCAACGACGAGGTAAAGTCTATATCCTTTACAGAGTGCTTTAAAAATAATTGTCATATCTTTATGTCTTACGGTATGTCTTATGACGAGTTCTGGCATGATGATGTCTTCAAAACTCGTTATTATTTGAAAGCATATAAAGAAAAATTAAAGCAAAAAGATATGGAATTATGGGAACAAGGGATGTATATATATGAGGCAATTTTACAATGCTCTCCTATATTACATCCTTTTTCTAAAGCTAAAGAACCTTTACCATATACTGATAAACCACATACTATGCAAGCTACGGAAAAGACAGAGCAAGAAATTTTACAAGAACAAGAAAATGAACGATTAAAAGCAGAGTGGTGGTTGAGAACATGGGTTAGGAATATGAAAAAATAGTATATAACATACTGGGGTGATTATATGGATACAACAATAGATACTTTGGCTATTGAAATCGAAACCGAAGCCGGTAAGAGTTTCAAAAACATTGATGCTTTGATAGAACGTTTGGATAAGTTGAGTAGTAACTTAACTCAGATAACTACACATTATTCTAAATTACAGAATGTCATAAAAAGTGTTAACAACATAAAAATCAAAGATGTTAAAATACCGAAGGCATCTGTACAAAAAACAACAAAATCTAACGTTGTCGATACAGGTGATACTAAGAGTTTGTTAAATAGCAATGTATCGTCATTTACTGAAAAAACGATAAATATTGATATTAACAATAAAGAAGACCTTGACAATGTTGATAAGGAATTAGAAGATGTTAACAAAAATGCTAAAGACACTAAACGCAACTTTGATAAATTGAAAAAGTCAATTAATGCTGTATCAGCTACTAGTAAAAATATTAACAAATTAAGCAAAATATTAACAGGTACATCGAATAGTGCTAAAAAATTAGGAGAGGCTTTTAAGAAATCGTTTGCTCAATCAATCACAAGTTCTATTAAGAAATTCGGATTAGCTATGATAGGTGTTCGTTCATTATTTACAGCGTTACGAGCATCTGTTCAAGAATATATGCAATATGACACACAGCTTGAAGACACATTGAGAAATAACTGGGCTGTTTTAGGTAGCTTATTGGCACCAGCATTGGAAAGAATAATACAACTTTTTGGTATAGCCGTCGCTTATGTTAGAGCTTTTATCAAAGCATTAACCGGTATCGATTTAGTGGCTAGAGCGAACAAAAAATCTATGGATTCTTTAGGAGATAGTGCTAAAAAAACTTTAGGCAATCTCGCAAAATTCGATAATCTAAATGTTGTGGAATTTCCAAGTAATGAAGGTTCGGGTAATGATATACCACCACTTACAACACCTGAGATAGATACATCAAAAATTGATTGGTTTGTAAAATACATTAAAGAAGGTAATTGGTATGGGCTTGGTATGGAAATCGGACGTAAGTTTAACGATGGTTTGAGAGCGATAGACTTTAGCTGGTTTACACAA
>CALASV010000128.1 GCA_937888895.1 uncultured Clostridia bacterium
CCATAAAATCAAACGGATAATCAAAATCCACTTTGCTACTTACTTATAACAAAACAACTGTTACTACAATTTAAGTAAATAATCTCTTTTATTTTTCTGACCGTCTTGCACATACGACTCGGTCAAGTCCTGCATAATCTTTCACTACTCGAATTTCTTCAAAACCATGTTCTAATAAAAGTGCTGTGACATCCTTTGCCTGTTCACAACCTATTTCAAAAAATAATTGTCCACGAGAAGTCAAAAATTTTGTTGCATTTTGAATAATTTCTCTATAAAACTTTAATCCATCTACATCGCCATCTAACGCTGTCATCGGCTCATACTCTCGTACTTCTGGCATCAATGTATCAATGACAGTAGTTGGTATATAAGGTGGATTGGAAACAATAATATCAAATGTTTCTTCCTTTGGTAATGCCAAAAACAAATCCCCACAATAAAAGTTAACCTTTGCTTCTAACTGTTTCGCATTTTCTTTTGCCGTCTCAATTGCTTCCACAGAAATATCTGTCCCAACAGCACATTCTAACTCACAAAGTTTCGCTAAACTAATGATAATACAACCAGTCCCTGTACATAAATCTAATACTTTCTTTCCATTTGCATAGTGATAAACTTCTTCTACTAATACTTCTGTATCTTGTCTTGGAATTAAGGTTGCTTTACTAACTAAAAAAGAGAAACCCATAAACTCCTGACTTCCTATAATATACTGTACTGGAACTCGTTGCATTCTTTTTTCTATGAAACTTTGGAACGCATTTGCTTGTTCTAATGGCATTTCTTCTTCTGCCTTTAGAAAATAAGATGCCCTAGAAAACCCTGTACTATGCTCAAATAAATACCAAGCATCTACTTTTGCATCAGGAACTTGTACTGATGTCAATGTTTCAATGGCTTGTTCATATACCATTCGATAACTACTCATTCGTAGTCTCCTCTTTTACTTCTTCCTCAGAAATTTCCATAACAGACTTTTTACCCTTAAATTTAAAATACATATCTAAAGAATTTAAAATATCATCATTCTTCTCTTTTTTTGTTTCACTCACCATCTTTGTTGCATTAGGTAATGGGTCTTTTTTTAATGTTTTTCCTCTTTTAATTTCCTTTGTTTCTCCGGTCAACTTCATATCATATAAAAGTGCAACATCTTCGATTTCTTCTTTTTCTTTTGAAACAGCATATTCTAACTGTGGTTCATTTTCATTTACATTAATTTCTTCTTTCTTATTTCTTCTAGTTTCTCTACGTTCTTCTCTTTCTTGAAAAGTTTTCCAATCAAAGATAGCTTCTACTGAAGCAATTGCCACTTCAATCATAGAATCATCTGGTTCTTTTGTAGTTAATGCTTGTAACCACATACCCGGTCTACTAAGAATATCCATAATCTTAGAATCACTTCTACCTGCAAAGCGAATAAATTCATAAGAAATACCTGCGATAACTGGAATTAAAAGCAAACGAAGTACAAAGCGAAGTAATGTATGTTCTACACGAATAAACATAAAGAAAATAATGCTAATCAACATAACATTTAACATAAAACTTGTACCACAACGCTTATGTTCTTTACTTTGTTCTCTTACATTTTCTATTGTTAATGGAATACCATGTTCAATACAATTAATTGACTTATGCTCTGCTCCATGATACATAAATACTCGTTTAATATCTTCCATTTGAGAAATCAATCCTATATATACTAAAAAGATTAAAAGTCGGAATACTCCTTCTAATAAGGCAAGTACAAAAGAATTTTCTATTCTCGAGGAAAGAAAACTAGCTAATAACATTGGTAACACAACAAAAATACCAATTGCTATTAATACAGAACAACAAATAATTAATGTGTTGATAACACGTTCTCCCTTTCCTTTTGTTATCTCATTTAATTTTTTTTCAAATTTAGATTCTTCTTCTTCCTCTTCAAAAAACGAAGAAGAAAAAGTTAAACTTTGCATTCCTAAAGATAATGAGTCTACAAACGCCATAACTCCACGAATAATTGGTAATTTAAGTATTGGATTACTCTTTTTCTTAGAAAGATGTTTTATTTCTACTGCAATTTCTTTGTTTGGTTTTCGGACAGCAACTGCATAGTCGTTACCATTTTTCATCATAACACCTTCAATAACTGCTTGTCCTCCGATACCAGATGACTTCATATCAGCCTCACTCCTTTACTTATATTTCCACCATTTAAAAATAGGTTGAGTCCTTTACAGAGCCCAACCTGATTTTTAACCTTATAATTTTGTCTGCTATTTTGTAAAACCATACTTACGATTAAACTTCTCAATAGCACCACGAGCAGCAGCAGCTTTCTGCTGGCCAGTATAAAATGGATGACACTTGGAACAAATTTCTACGTGAATTTCGCTCTTAGTAGAACCAGTAACGAACTCATTACCGCAGTTACATGTTACCTTTGCCTGATAATATTTTGGCTGAATTGCTTCTTTCATATTTTTCACCTCTTACTTCACGCATTACGATATTAACCGCATATTATTTCTTTTTATCAATTTCTCCCTCACTTATAGAAGTTGGTGGGGAATCCTTGATTAATTTTATTGAACAGCATTTGAATTGTATCATATAATTCCACTAATTGCAATACCTAGTTCATCATTTTTAACGAGATTTTCACTATATTAACTAAGAAAAACAACGATTCCTTTATTTAATTCA
>CALASV010000129.1 GCA_937888895.1 uncultured Clostridia bacterium
TAACATCTAAAGGACCATATTTTTTTTCAAATATTTTCTTTGCTTCTTTCTTCTCATCTTCTAATTTCACAATACAACGCTTTGTCATCACAGGAATAATTTCTACTGCTCCTAATTCTACTGCTTTTTGGATAATCAATTCCATTTTATCCTTCTTTGGCAAACCTTGGTATAGTTTTAAACGCACTGGAAGCTCTGTAGAGGAGTTTTTTTGTTCCAGAATAGCAAGTATTATCTCTCCCTCCAAAAACGCCTCTATTTCGCAAATATACTCCATTCCTACTCCATCACAAACAATCAATTGTTCCCCTTGTTTCATACGAAGTACATTTTTTATATGATTGACATCAGAGCCTACAATACGAATCTGATTTCCTTCTATATTTTTTTCTTCACAATAAAAACAATGCATGATTATTCTCCCATCGTTTCCTGTTTTATTCTTGGCAAATTCCACTTAAAATGAGCTGCTAAAATACGAATTACAAAAACAACAATAGCACCTACTAACATTCCTTGTAATTGTCCAAATATTCTTCCAACGACTACACAAGTAATTGCTCCGATAATGGAAGCACTTGCGTATACATGTTTTACAAAAATGTATGGCATATTCTTTGCCATGACATCACGCAAAACACCACCACCAACACCAGTTAACACACCGACAAATACTTGTAAAAATGCTGTTGTTTCATACTCCATATTAACAGCAGCATTTACTCCTGATACCGTAAAAAGACCTAAACCTAATGAATCAAATAACATCATCAATTTATCATAAGCATCATAAAAAGGACTTTTTTTAATCCCATGGTGAAAATAAATCCAAAAAAAGATTAAAATGGAAAACGAAATAGCTAATAACGCATACACTGGATTTTGAAACATAATCGGAGGGGTTACACCTAAAATAAGGTCACGAATCATACCACCACCAACAGCTGTTGTCATACCAAGTACACACACACCAAGTAAATCCATTTCTTTTTTTATCCCAACCATTGCACCAGAAGAAGCAAAAGCAATCGTGCCTACTAATTCAATTATCAATAAATACGTATCTAACATCATACTATTCCTTCATTTTTTGTTCTATTTCTTCTACAGTACGAATGATATCTTTAGAAAGCACCTCGCATCCATTTTCTGTGATTAAAAGGTCATCTTCAATGCGAATACCAATTTCTTCTTCGTCAATGTAAAGACCTGGTTCATTTGTGATTATCATTCCTGCTTCTAATTTTTCTTTGCTAGGAGATGTCACATCGTGTACATCAATACCGAGGTGATGTCCTACACTATGCATATAATATTTTGATACGTCTTCTTCTTTTTCAATAAGGCTAAGTTCCATTAATCCTTTTGCTAAAACGCTCTTACAACATTCATTTAATTCTTTCAATGTTACGCCCGGTTTTGCCATGTCTGTTACGGCTTGGTTTGCTGAGAGAACTAAGTTATAGAATTGTTTTTGGAGTTCTGTAAATTTACCACTCACTGGATATGTTCTTGTAATGTCAGCATTATATCCATTTACTCTTGCACCTAAATCTAATAAAATCAATGTATTTTCTTTACATACCTCATGATTTGTTTCATAGTGAAGCATTGTTCCATTGATACCTGAACCTGCAATCGTTGGGAAAGCAACGCCGTCAGCACCAAGAGATTTAATTTTATATTCAAATTCTGCTTGTACCTGATATTCCATCATATTTGGCTTCAATGTTTTTAATACATGGTTTAAGCCTTCTTTTGTTACTTCTATTGCTTTTTTTGTTGCTTCCACTTCGTCTGCATCTTTTACCATACGAAGTTTTGCTACAATTGGAAAAATATTTCCAATACTTGTTCCCGGATATACTGATAATAATTCTTGTGCTTTTACCACATTGTAATCTGGTAAATCAGAAATGTTATGACGATACATATCAAAATATACTTTATTTGGGGCTTTATCATTCATAAAATATGTAATCTTCCCTGTAATACCAGCTACCAATTCTATTTTTTCAATCCCACTAATTTCTTTTGCTTCTTCCTTTGTTAGTTTCTTTCCTGTCCAACGCTCTACTTTTGGGTCACTTGGTTCAACCAATAATGTTTCTTCTAACTTTTCTCCTGTTTTATCGAGAATCAATACCATATTTTCTCTACGAATACCCGTCAAATAAAAAAACTGACGATTCGCTTCAAAATGCTGATAAGCATCTGCACTAATATGCAATGCCTTGCCAGAATATAAGAACAAAATACTATTGTTCTCCATAGATTCCCAAACTTTTCTTCTTCTCTCCGAATAATTCATATACGAACACTCCTCTACTAATTATTTTATCACTGTTTGAAACACTTCTCAAAGCATTACTCTGTTTTTTCAAAATCCTAATAGTTCTACTACTTTTTCTTTGCAACATAGGAGAACCAGTCTCCCATCTGTGTTACTTCCACAATTTCAAATCCATTTTCTAATAACGCTTCTTTTACCGCTTCTGATTTCAAATAAATAATACCAGAACTAATAAAAATAGAACCAGATTTCATAAATTCTCCTGCCACTTTAGATAATGGAATAATAACATCTGCTAAAATATTGGCTACTACAACATCATAATCATTTCCTAATTTTTCTCTTGACTCAGGTTCTTCTAACACATTACTTAAATAAAATCCACAGCCTTTTTCTCCTGCTTCAAATACAGCTTCATCATATTCTTCATTTTCTGTTGGTTTTGTCAATGCTACTATAGCTGAAATTCCGTTTTGACAAGCATTTTCTCCAGAAACATTCACTGCATTTTCATCAATATCTGTTCCAAGCACAAAAGAAGCACCTAACTTTCTCGCTACAATCGATAAGATACCACTTCCACAACCAAGGTCAAGTACTTTATCTCCTTCTTTGACATACTTTTTCAAATTTAAAATACAAAGTTTTGTCGTTTCATGAGAACCTGTACCAAAAGCTGTACCCGGGTCAATTTCAATTACCATGTCACTATCTTTTGTTTCTTCCAAAGTCTCCCATGTTGGCTTAATTACAATCGTATCATCTACACGAAATGGTTTGAAAAATGCTTTCCAATTGTTAATCCAATCCGTATCTTCTGTTTCAGAAATAACAAATGTTTTTTCTCCAGTATAAATAAAAC
>CALASV010000130.1 GCA_937888895.1 uncultured Clostridia bacterium
ATCCGATATAATTTTCCCCTGTTGATAAGCTGAATTCCTTCTTGCATCCCCCATTTTGTATATTCAAATGTAATCTGAACATTTTCTGAAATCGCATTATGTATTTTATCTACATTATAATAAATGCTTTCATTCATGGTTTTAATTCTATCCGCCACATATACCTGTCTCTTTAAGTATCGTGCTTCATGTTCACTCGTTAATTCTCCAAGCTTTTTAATCAGACTTCGCGACTTCTTTTCCGTGATAAATTTGGATGACTGCACTGCATCTACAAGAAGTTTTAGTTCCGCTAATTCAAAAGTCCTGTCTGCAAGGTAATATCCTTCCGGATGCTCCTTCCTGTATTCAATCTCCATTCCATATTCTTTTAATGTTTCAATATCCTGTGCTCCACAGTAACCCATACCAGAACGAAGTCCACCAAGTAACTGGAATACCGTATCTTCTACCATACCCTTATAAGCTACACGACCTTCTACACCTTCTGGAACAAGCTTCTTTGCATCTGCTTGGAAATAACGGTCTTTACTACCATTTTCCATTGCAGAAATAGAGCCCATACCACGATATACTTTATACTTTCTACCTTGATATAATTCGAAAGTTCCTGGACTTTCATCACAACCTGCAAAAATGCTACCCATCATACATACATTTGCACCAGCTGCAATCGCCTTTGTAATATCACCAGAGAACTTAATACCACCGTCTGCAATAATTGGAATGCCATATTTCTTCGCAGCAGTATAAGCATCCATAATCGCACTAATCTGTGGTACACCAATACCTGCAACTACACGAGTAGTACAAATAGAACCAGGTCCAATACCAACCTTAACACAATCTACACCTGCTTTAATTAAATCTTCTGTTGCTTCTGCTGTTGCTACATTACCAGCAATAATCTGTAATTCTGGAAATGCTTCACGAAGCATTTTTACGCAACGAATGACATTTGCAGAATGTCCATGAGCAGAGTCAATCACAACTGCATCTACTTTTGCTTTTACTAAAGCTTCTACACGGTCTAAAATATTAGCAGTTACACCCACACCTGCTGCACAAAGAAGTCTACCTTGAGAATCTTTTGCAGCTAATGGATATTTAATCTGTTTTTCAATATCCTTAATTGTAATTAAACCCTTTAAATAACCATTATCATCTACAATTGGGAGTTTTTCTTTTCTAGATTTTGCTAAAATTTGCTTTGCGTCTTCTAATGTAACGCCTTCTTTTGCTGTAATTAAGTTTTCCGATGTCATACACTGTGAAATGGACTGTGAAAAATCGGTTTCAAACTTTAAATCACGGTTTGTGATAATACCTACTAACTTTCCGTTATCTGTAATTGGTACACCAGAAATACGGAATTTTGCCATTAATTCCTCTGCATCTTTTAATTTATGATTTGGACTTAAGGAAAACGGATCGGTAATAACACCATTTTCAGAACGTTTTACTTTGTCTACTTCATCCGCCTGTGCTTCAATAGACATATTTTTATGGATAACACCGATACCACCCTGTCTTGCCATAGCAATTGCCATACGGTGTTCGGTAACTGTATCCATCCCAGCACTCATCAATGGAATATTAAGTTGAATTTTTTGTGTAAGATGTGTTCTCAAATCTACTTGATTTGGAATTACCTCAGAATAAGAAGGTACTAAGAGTACGTCATCAAAGGTAATGCCTTCGCCAATAATAGTTCCCATTACTTGCTCCTTTCTTTAGTCAATAAATTTAAAGTTATGTTTAAAATAAAATATAATAATAAATTGCGCTTAAGTATTATATATTTAAAAAAGTATACTTTCTTTTCAAAAAAAAGTCAAGATGTCAGACACTTTTCTTTTTTATTTCACTACAGTATTGTTTCCAAAAGGTCCCCACTTTTTATAAAGAAAATTTTATGCTTTCTTTTTTTCTTTAATTAACAATATGTTAATACTATTATAGTATAATTTCAAGAAATAAAAAAGGTAATTGGAAAAAATAAAGTGATTCTTTTTCCAACTACCCTATTATTTATTTTCTTTGAAAGTCTTTAATTCCACCCCATTTAGTATCTTTTTCGGATAAAATCAAATCTTCCTTGGTCATACCTTCTGGCATTGGCCATTCTACTCCAATTTCCTTATCATTCCATAAAAGACCACCTTCATCATTTGGATGATAAAAATCGGTTACTTTATAACAAAATTCGGCATAATCCGAAAGTACTAAAAATCCATGAGCAAAATCTTTTGGAACAAAAAATTGCTTTTTATTTTCAGCAGAAAGTACTACACCAAACCATTTTCCAAATGTTTCTGAGCCTTCTCTTAAATCCACAGCTACATCAAATACTTCTCCGTGAATGACTCGTACTAATTTATCTTGTGGAAATTCCTTTTGAAAATGTAATCCACGAAGTACTCCTTTTTTCGATGCTGATTGATTATCCTGTACAAAAGTGCAATCAATCCCCACAGCAGCAAAATCATTATAATTATAAGTTTCTACAAAATATCCTCTTGCATCACCAAATACGGTTGGCTCAATTACTTTTAAGCCTTTAATTCCGTTACAATCTTCCGTTACCTTTATTTTTCCCATATTATTCTCCTTGTAATTCTTTGAGATATCGTTTTAGTGCATCTTGCCATGTTGGAAGTGGTTCAAATCCATTTTCTACTAACTTGCTTTTATCTAAGCGACTATTAAATGGTCTAGTTGCCTTAGATAACCCATATTCTTCTGTTGTTACTGGCACTACATTGGTTGTATATCCTGCTTGTCTAAAAATTTCACAAGTAAACTCATACCATGAAATATAACCACCTTCATTTGTCGCATGATAATAGCCATATTTTTCCGATTCTGCCATATCTACTAAAAGTCTTGCTAAATCATAAGTATACGTTGGTGTTCCAATTTGGTCACAAACAACACGAACGGTATCATATTTTTGACCTACATTTAACATTGTTTTAATGAAATTTTTTCCGTTTTTACCGAATACCCATGCAATACGAACGATAAAATATTTTTCTAATACTTCAGCTACTGCAAGTTCACCTTCTAACTTTGTCTGTCCATATACACATAATGGTTTATAGTCTTTACAATCTGGTTTCCAAGGTGTTTCTCCCTGTCCATCAAATACATAATCGGTACTAATATAAATCATTTTGCAATCTAATTTTTTACAAACAAGAGCAATATTTCTTGTACCTTCTGCATTGATAGCACGAACTTTTTCTATTTTATCTTCATCTTCGGCTAAATCTACGGCTGTCCATGCTGCACAATGAACAACAACTTCTGGCTGTACGTTACAAAGAATCTCTTCTACTGCTAATGCATTTGTAATATCCATTGGGATATATTCATCAGCACAACAATTATCTAATTCCATAATGTCACTACCAACAGCGTAATGACCTCTCTTTTTTAATTCATTGACTACATCAAATCCTAATTGTCCTGCAACACCTGTTACAAAAACTTTCATATTGTTCTCCTATCTATTACCATACATTTTTTCATAGTAATTTTGATATTCCCCAGAAATAATCGTTTCCCACCATTCCTTATTATCTAAATACCACTGAATGGTCTTTTTAATACCATCAGCAAATTTTGTTTCAGGCAACCAACCAAGTTCATTATGAATCTTTGTTGGGTCAATGGCATAACGCATATCGTGACCTTTACGGTCTGTTACATAAGTAATTAAGCTTTCTGGCTTATTTAATTCTTTACAAATCAATTTTACAATATCAATATTTCTCATTTCATTATGTCCACCAATATTGTAAACTTCTCCAACTTTACCATTGTGAATAATTAAATCAATTGCTTTACAATGGTCTTCTACATAAAGCCAATCTCTTACATTGATACCTTCGCCATAAACTGGAAGTGGCTTATCATTTAATGCATTTGCAATCATCAATGGAATCAATTTCTCTGGAAAATGATATGGTCCATAGTTATTAGAACAACGGCTAATGCTAATTGGTAATCCATAAGTTCTATGATAAGCTTGTACTAATAAGTCAGCAGATGCTTTGGAAGAACTATATGGAGAACTTGTATGAATTGGTGTTTCTTCTGTAAAGAAAAGGTCTGGTCTATCAAGTGGAAGGTCTCCATATACTTCATCTGTAGATACTTGATGATATCTTGTAATACCATATTCGCGACAAGCATCCATAAGTGTTGCTGTCCCAATAATA
>CALASV010000131.1 GCA_937888895.1 uncultured Clostridia bacterium
CATATTTCCATCGAATTTGAAGGTCAGGAAGAATGCTATATCGTTACTCTTTCAGGTAAGTTAAGTGGTTCTTATAATAGTGCAGTATTGGCTCGTTCTATGTATTTAGAGGAGCATCCAGAAGTAAAAATTGAAGTGGTGGATTCTCAGTCTGCTTCTTGTGGTCAAATGTTAATTGCTTTGAAACTTAAAGAGTTAAAAGAAAATGGTCTTGCATTTGAAGAAGTGAAAGAGAAAATTATAGAGTTTCGTGATAATATGAAAACAAAGTTTGTATTAGAGTCTTTAGAAAATTTGAGAAAAAATGGCAGACTTACCAATATGACAGCGATGATTTGTAATGTGCTTAGTATTAAACCTGTTATGGCAGCAAAAGAAGGCGAAATTATTAAGATTGACCAAGCAAGAGGAACAAATAAAGCATTACTTCGTATGATAGATTATATTGTAGAAGATGCTAAAGATGTGACATTTAAAACACTTGGTATTTCTCATTGTAATAATAGAGAACGTGCAGAATTTGTAAAACAAGAAATTTTAAAAAAGGTTCCATTTAAAGAATGTGTCATTGTAAATACAGCAGGTGTAGCAACATTGTATGCCAATGATGGTGGAATTATTGTAAGTTATTAGGAAGTTAATCTGCCCTATTGAAAAAAGTGATTTTTTGATAGGGCAGATTTTTAATATAGTATAATTATAGAAAAGTTTTATAAATTAAGTTCTTTGTAAATACTAGAATTTATACTAATCTAACATTTGACATAGAATACTTTTTTAACTTACATTTATACTATCAAAGACATTCTAACATTTTTTGTTGGAGTGTCTTTTTTTGATGGAATAAAATAGTAAAAAACTAAAATAGTAAAAAACGCTACTCAAATTGATAATTGAGTGGCGTTTTTTCTTGATAAATGTTACAAATAATTTTTCAATCCACAGCATTTGATTTGCTGACACGAATAGTTCATAAACTATTTCAAGAATTATTATAAACCAATAAGGTGGAAATATCAATGAGCTAAAAACAGAAAAAATAAGATTTTATTTATATAAAAACTTTCCAAAAAATTCCTTGACAAAAATAAGAATTATTGATATTATAAAATAAATATTACATATAATGAAGTTAGAATAACAGTGTGATTTTAAGAGAATAGTAAGTGGAAAAAGAAAGGTTTTGTTACTATTCATAATTAAACAAAGTAAAAGGAATGATTGTATGATAGCACATATTAGAAAAGACACAGGAGAAAAACAATCGGTAGAAGAACATTTATTAGGAACAGCAGAACTAGCAGAGGAATTAGGAAAAGAGCTAGGAATCGAAGCACTTTCTAGACTAACAGCTCTTGTACATGATTTAGGAAAAATGAGAAAGCGTTTTGAAGAATATTTAAGAGCGTCTGTAACAGAAAGTAGAAAAACAAGGCGTGGAGAAGTAAATCATAGTTCTGCTGGTGCTATTTTTTTAGAAGAACATTATAATAAAGGGGAAAGTATTGCTAGATTAACAGCACAACTTATGGTAATTGCAGTTTTTTCTCATCATGGATTGAATGATTGTATTACTCCAGAAGGGAAGAATTGTTACCAAAAAAGAGTGGAGTGTCAAAAAGAGTTAGATTATGAGGAAGTAATCGAAAATTTTAAGAAAAGTAGTATTTATAAAGAAGAATTAGATACATTATTTGAAAAGGCAAAGAAAGAAGTAAGTAGTATCATAGAAAAAGCAAAGAAAAATAACATAAAAGCTTATTTTATGGCAGGTGTTTTAGAAAGAATGTTATTATCTGTTTTAATTGATGCTGATCGTTTAGATACTGCTATTTTTTCAGGAGACCGTTCTAAAGAGGAGTTTTTAGAAAGAAACAAGAAAGAATTATGTGAGAAAGAAATAAATGATGAATTACAAAACAATATGCAAAAGTATGTGAGTGATTTAGAAAATGGAAAGGTAGAAAATGAAGAAATTGCGAATATAAGAAAGCAAATTTCAAAAGAATGCGAACAATTTGCCAAAAATCCTTCGGGAATTTATCGTTTACCTGTACCAACAGGGGGAGGAAAAACAATTAGCAGTTTTCGGTATGGATTAAATCATGCAAAAGAACATAAGAAAAAAAGAATTTTTTATATTGCACCTTATGTCAGTATCTTAGACCAAAATGCAGAAGTATTACAACAGGCATTAGGAAAAAAAGAATGTATTTTAGTACATCATTCGAATGTCATTACAAAAATGGAAGATAGTGGGCAAAAGGAAGAAGTAAAGGAATTGGAGGATGAAGAAACCTATCGTCATTTAACAGAAAATTGGGAACATCCGATTGTAATAACAACATTTGTACAGTTTTTAAATACACTTTTCTCGGATTCTACACAGTCTATTCGACGATTTCACAATTTGGCACATTCTGTTATTATTATTGATGAAATTCAGACACTTCCAATCAGAATGACTGCTTTATTTAATCAAATGATGAATATATTACATGAAATATTTGGTGCTACGATTGTTTTGTGTTCAGCAACTCAACCAAAATTAGAGCAAGAAAAATTAGAGTTTCCTATTCATTATACAGAACCAAAAGACATGATATCGAATGTACCAATGTTGTATGAAAAGTTAAAGCGTGTAAAAGTAGAAATTGAGAAGAAAAAATTAGATAGAATGGAAATTGCAGAATTTTTAATGGAACGAATTGAGCAGAAACAGAGTTTGTTGTGTATTTTAAATACAAAAACATCTGCAAGGAAAGTATATGAGAATTTACAAAGTCTTGTAAAACAATGGAATCAGGAAAAAACGGAAGAAGAACAAATTACAGTATTTCATTTAAGTACAAATATGTGTGTACAAAATCGTTTAGATAAATTGGATGAAATGAAAGTATTATTAGATAGAAAGACAAGAAAAGGAAAAGTTATCTGCATTAGTACAGCATTAATAGAGGCTGGAGTCGATATTTCTTTTGAATGTGTAGTTCGTGGCAGAGCAGGATTAGATAGTATTGCACAGGTAGCAGGACGATGCAACCGAAATGGAGAAGCAATCGAAGGAATCGTATATATCATTAGGGAGAAAGAAGAACGACTTGGAAATCTATCAGAAATTGAGAATGGAATACAATGTAGTGGACCAGTGTTAGATGATTTTTTGGAACGACCAGATTATTATCAAATGGATTTATTTTCACCAAAGGCGTTAGAGAAATATTATGATAAGAAATACAATCCAAAGGATGACAAACTAAAACAACAGATGAGATATTCTTTAAAAAAAGGAGATATGGTAGATTTATTAACAAAAAATGAAACGGGCATGATGGCTTATAAAGAAGAAACAGGGAAGCAACCTGAGAATTTAATGATGTGCCAAGCATTTCGTACTGCTGGGAAAGAGTTTGAAGTTATTGTACAAAATACAACAGGTGTGATTGTTCCTTATAAAAAAGGAAAAGAATTGATTGCAGATTTGTGCAAAGATAGTTACAAAATAGATGTAAAAGAGTTATTAAAACAAGCACAACACTATACAGTAAATTTTTATCCAAATCAGATAGAGCAATTCAATCAAAAGGGAGGGATTATTCGTATTTTAGATAATAGTGTAATGGTATTAAAAGAAGGATTTTATAAAGAAGATTTTGGTGTTTTTACAGAAGGTGAAATGGAATTTTTAGAAGTATGAATACGGGAAGGAGGAACTCATGGAAAAAAGAAATAGTATAGAATTTAAAGTGTATGGACCGTATGCACTATTTTCTGACCCAATTAATCGAGTAGGAGGGGAGAGGTTCAGTTATTCTATTCCGACCTACCAAGCATTAAAAGGAGTTGTAGAGAGTATTTATTGGAAACCAAGTATTATTTGGAAAATTGATAAGGTGAGAATTATAAATCCAATTCAAATGGAAAGTAAAGGAATACGTCCTATCAATTATGCTGGTGGCAATACGTTATCTTTATATACTTATTTAAGAAATGTAGAGTATCGTGTCAAGGCACATTTTGAGTGGAATGAAAATCGTTTAGAATTAGAAGAAGACCGTAATGAAAATAAACATTATTTTATTGCGAAGCGAATGTTAGAGCGTGGTGGTAGGCGTGATATTTTTCTAGGAACAAGAGAGTGTCAAGCTTATGTAGAACCTTGTTCTTTTAAAGAAGGAAAAGGAAGTTATGATGCTATGGAAGAAATTTCATTTGGTTTAATGGTACATGGAATTACTTATCCAGATGAGGCAACTAGAAAAGAAGAACAAGGGAAAATGACATTGCGTTTTTGGAATCCAATTATGAAAAAGGGTGTCATTTATTTCCCTAAGCCAGAAGATTGTAGTATTTGTAGAGAAATTTCTCCAATGGAAATGAAGTCATTTTGTAGTGACAATTTTTCAGGAGTTAGAGAATTTGAACCACTATTTACAGAGAGTGGGGTGGAATAAGTTGGGATATTGGCAAGATTTATGTGAAACTTATGAATATGCAAAAAATGTAGTAGGAAAAGTAGAAATCAGAAAAAAGAAAGGTAAGGACGGAAAAGAAGAAGAGGAAAATATTATTCTATTACCAATCGCACATTCTACTCAAAATGCTCAAATCGAAGTGGAAATTAATTTGCGAGGGGAATTTAAGGAAGCAAGAAAAGTAGAGAAAAGAAATGCTATTACTGTAATTCCAGTGACGGAAGATTCTGGAAGCCGAAGTAGTGGAATTGCACCACACCCACTTCATGATAAACTTTGTTATGTAGCAGGAGATTATGCACAATATTGTGATAAGAAAAAAGCAGAAGAATATTATGAAAGTTATATCAACCAATTAGAACAATGGCACAAGTATAGTTCCAATAAAGCAGTAAATGCAATTTATTTATATTTAAAGAAAGCTTGTTTAATTAAAGATTTAATTGAGGAGGGAGAGTTAGAAGTAGATGAAAAAAATAAGTTACGCACCGATATTAAAATAGAAGGAATTTCACAAACGGAATGTTTTGTGCGATTTTGCATTCGAGATGTGGATTATGATGGGGCAAATGAGCTTTGGTTAGATTTAGACTTACAACAGGATTATCAAGAATATTATTTCACTCAAGTAGGAGAATTAGGGTTAGATTATATGACGGGTGAATATGTAACTTGTGCAGAAAAACAACCATCCAAATTAAGATATAGTGGAGATATGGCAAAACTTATTTCTGCAAATGATTCTAGTGGGTTTACTTATCGAGGAAGATTTGCAAATAGAAACGAAGCATTATCGGTAGGATATGAGTCCTCGCAAAAAGCTCATAATGCATTGAAGTGGTTAATCGAACGACAAGGATATCGAAAGTATGGAAGTTGTATTGTTGTATGGAATCCAAAAGGATATCAAGTACCAAAATGGGAGAAAGACTTCGATAATTGTTTAGAAGAAGACGATGATAGAGAAGACGAAGTTCCAACCTCTTTTACACAACTGGACTTGGCAGAAAATTATGCAAATAAAGTGAAAAGTGCATTAAATGGATGGTTTGCTGATATTACGGATGCAAGAGAAAATGTAATCTTGTTATCTTTAGAAGCTGCTACACCGGGACGATTATCCGTTGTTTATTATAATAAAATGCAAGGGTCACAGTATTTGGAAAATCTTATTCAGTGGTATACGGAATGTGCTTGGCAGTTGACTTATTTTAAGAATGAAAAAAAAGAGCCAAAAACTCCAATAGTAGAAGATATTATTCGTGCAGGCTATGGTATAGAAAGAAATGGTTTATTAGATGTAGATGAAAAATTAATGAATGATAAGCTAAAACAACTATTTCCTTCTATTGTAAGTGGAAAAGATATACCAGAAGATATGTATCAAGCAGTGATTCACAATGCTTGTAGACCGTTAGCGTATGAAAGTTATAATCGCAGAAAAATACAAGAAATAGCATGTGCTTTAATACACAAAAAATCGAAGGAAAGGGAACGAAGATTACAAAGAAAAGAAAAGGAGGTAAGTATGGGATTATTAAGAGAAGAAACAGATAGAAGTTATTTATATGGTCGTTTGATGGCGTTGTATCATAAGTTAGAATATGATACCTTTACAAAAGATGAACAAGGAACAAGAGTAACAAATACAGAACGCTTGATGGCGATGATGGTTCGAAATCCAGCAAAAACGATTGTATTGTTAGAAGAAAAAATAAGACCTTATTGGAAAAAAAGTCTTGTAAGAAAAACATATGAAGAAGAAAGACAAGAAATTTATAATTTATTTAATAAAGATGAATTTAAAGATACTCATAAATTGAGTGAAATGTATTTATTAGGATATAATACAGAATTAGCAGATTTGTGGAAAAAAAAGAAAAATAAAGATAAGGGAGGACAAGAAGATGAGTGTATTAAAGAATAAGATTGATTTTGTGTTACTTGTAACAGTAACAAATGCAAATCCAAATGGTGACCCATTAAACGGAAACCGTCCAAGGGAAGATTTTGCAGGATACGGCGAAATTTCAGATGTTTGTATTAAGAGAAAAATTAGAAATCGTTTGCAAGATTTTGGAGAAGATATTTTTGTAAAGATGGACGAGCGTTGTACTGATGGATTTACCAGTTTAAGTGAACGTGCGAAAAATTGTAAAGAACTTGCAGAGGTGCAGAAAAAGAAAGATAGTACAGCTTATGCAAGAGTAGCTTGTGAAAAATGGATCGATGTACGTAGTTTTGGACAAGTATTTGCGTTTAAGGCAGGTGCCAAGGGAGAGGGAGTATCGGTTGGTGTCAGAGGACCTGTATCCATTCATCCAGCCATAAGTGTTTCTCCTATTATTATTGAGGATATACAAATCACAAAAAGTACCAATAGTGAACCAAGTGAGGGGCGTTCTTCTGATACAATGGGGACAAAACATCGTGTGAAATTTGGTTTATATATTATTAAGGGAAGTATTACTTGCCAATTAGCAGAACGTACAGGATTTTCGGAAGAAGATGCAGAAAAGATAAAAGAAGCATTGAGAACTTTATTTGAAAATGATGCTTCTGCTGCTCGACCAGAAGGCAGTATGGAAGTAGTAAAAATGTATTGGTGGAAACATAATTGTGCTAGTGGACAATATTCTTCTGCAAAAGTGCATCGCTCTTTGAAAGTGACAGAAAAAGAACATTTAGATAGGGAACCAAGAAGTGTTGCAGATTATGATATTGCACTGGAAACATTAGAAGGATTAGAACCAGAGGTGTATGAAGGAATATAAAGAAGAAGATTTTTTAATGTTATCGGGGATCCAACATTTTGCTTTTTGTCCAAGGCAATGGGCGATGATACACATCGAACAACAGTGGGAGGAAAACTATTATACAGTCGATGGGAAAATTATGCATACCAATGCACATGAGAAAGAGTTTGTAGAAAAAAGAGGAAATGTACTTATTACAAGAGGATTAGCGATACATTCTAGAGAACTTGGTATTAGTGGAACTTGTGATGTTGTGGAGTTTCATAAGCAAGAACAAGGTGTATTTTTACCACAGTATGAAGCAAATTATATGCCTATTCCTGTAGAGTATAAACGAGGAAAATCCAAAGAACATCAAGCTGATGAATTACAACTTTGTGCTCAAGCGATGTGTTTAGAAGAAATGTTGGTGTGTGAAATTCCAAAGGGATATCTTTATTATGGAGAAACAAAGAAACGGCAAGAAGTTTGTTTTACAAAAGAATTAAGAGAAAAAGTAATAGAATCTTTTGCGAGAATGCATGAATTATTTCAAAAACAACATACGCCAAAGGGTAAAAAGACAAAATGTTGTCAATCTTGTTCTTTGAAAAATTTATGTTTACCAGTCATAGAAAAAACAGTATCTGTAAAAACATATTTGAAAAAGAACATGGAATGAGGAATAATATATGAAGAAACTGTTAAATACATTGTATGTTACTACACCAAATGTATATCTTTCTTTGGATGGGGAAAATGTAGTTGTTTTATTAGAAAAACAGGAAAAAGCAAGAGTACCATTACATAATTTAGAAGGCATTGTAACATTTGGATATATGGGTGCAAGTCCAGCGTTGATGGGTGCTTGTGCAAAAAAGAATATTGCGATGACCTTTTTATCGAGTACTGGACATTTTTTAGCTAGAGTATGTGGGGAAAATAGAGGGAATGTAGTACTTCGTAGGCAACAATATCGAATAGCTGATAATGAGGAAATTAGTCTTGGAATTGTAAAACATATAGTAATTGGAAAGATATGTAATAGTAGAAATGCTATTTTACGAGTATTGCGTGACCACGCAGAAAGAGTAGATGTACCTGTTTTGGAGAAAATTGCAGAACAATTAAAAAATGCAATGGTAAAAGTAGAACAAGCAACAAGTATAGAAGAAGTACGAGGACATGAAGGAGAAGCAGCATCCAGATATTTTTCCGTCTTTAATGAATTGATTTTACAACAAAAAGAAGATTTTTATTTTCATGGAAGAAATAAAAGACCACCTCTTGACAATGTAAATGCATTATTATCGTTTGTTTATACATTAATAATGCATGATGTAGCAGCGGCATTAGAAAGTGTAGGTTTAGACCCTTATGTTGGATTTTTGCATACAGACCGACCAGGAAGAATGTCATTAGCATTAGATATGATGGAGGAATTTCGTTCGATATTAGCAGACCGTTTTGTTCTTACTTTGATAAATAAAAAGATAGTAAATGAAAAAGGATTTGAAACACAACAAAATGGAGCTGTTTATATGACAGACCAAACAAGGAGAGAAATCTTAAAGCATTGGCAACTAAAAAAACAGGAAGTAATTAAGCATCCATTTTTAGGAGAAAAAATAGAATGGGGTTTAATTCCTTATGTTCAAGCTATGCTTTTCGCAAGATTTCTTAGAAATGATTTGGACGGTTATCCACCATTTATTTGGAAATAGGAGAATTTATGCTTGTATTAATTACTTATGATGTAAATACGGAAACAGCTGCTGGAAAAAGTAGATTAAGAAAAGTAGCAAAACAATGTACTAATTATGGACAAAGAGTTCAAAATTCGGTGTTTGAATGTGTGTTAGATTGGGCTCAATGTCGAGAAGTACAAGATAAATTAGAAAAAATAATAGATAAAGAAAAAGATAGTATTCGTTTTTATTATCTCGGAAATAACTATAAAACAAAGATAGAACATATGGGAGCAAAAGAAAGTTTTTCTGTAGAAGAACCTTTGATTATTTAGTTGTTTTCGTACTTGACAAGTGCGAATCAAAGTCGTACATAAATTTGTATGGAGATTCGCACTGGAAAATGGTAAAAAAATGAATAATTATAATGCAAATTTAGAATAAAAGTGTTATAATTATGATGCAGATATACAAATTAACCAAAAAGAATATTCTTTGTAGGGAAAATATTGTATATGTTTGCGGTCAGGAGTCGCAAGACTCCTGTGGATTGAAATTTTCTTGTTGGATAAAAGAGTATATTGCTCATCCGTCAGGAGTCGCAAGACTCCTGTGGATTGAAATATTGGATGAAATGGAAGAATTGGGAAACTATCTTGTCAGGAGTCGCAAGACTCCTGTGGATTGAAATAAATACACGTTATTCATAATGGAAAGAAGCAAGGTCAGGAGTCGCAAGACTCCTGTGGATTGAAATGTAAAGGCTTGTAAGGATTGATTGAGAGAACGCAAGTCAGGAGTCGCAAGACTCCTGTGGATTGAAATAACAAGCAAATAAGGATAAAATAAAAAATATCCGTCAGGAGTCGCAAGACTCCTGTGGATTGAAATTTTTTTTGTATCTGACCTTGTAAAAAGGTCTTTGTCAGGAGTCGCAAGACTCCTGTGGATTGAAATTCTGTTTCCATTTAATCACTCATTTCTTGCACGGTCAGGAGTCGCAAGACTCCTGTGGATTGAAATTACAGATGTTTTGGATATCAACAAGAGTTCTGTGTCAGGAGTCGCAAGACTCCTGTGGATTGAAATCTCGTTGGATTGAGGATAATTATGATGTCGAAGTCAGGAGTCGCAAGACTCCTGTGGATTGAAATATTCATTTTCTTTGGTAAATTGTTACAGACCATGTCAGGAGTCGCAAGACTCCTGTGGATTGAAATAACATCTTTAGGGAGTAACGATGCACCCCCTAAGTCAGGAGTCGCAAGACTCCTGTGGATTGAAATATCTTATAACAATTTTCTCACGGATATGAGTACTTGTCAGGAGTCGCAAGACTCCTGTGGATTGAAATGCATTAAATAGTTCTCTTTCTTCTGTTCCGTCGTCAGGAGTCGCAAGACTCCTGTGGATTGAAATCCGTTCTTTAATCAGTTTATCAAGTGTTGGTCTACGTCAGGAGTCGCAAGACTCCTGTGGATTGAAATTTTAAACAAGGGCGTTTGGACGGGAGTGGCTAGAGTCAGGAGTCGCAAGACTCCTGTGGATTGAAATATCGTTGCAGGTAACGGCTGACAAGTTTAATTTGTCAGGAGTCGCAAGACTCCTGTGGATTGAAATCTGTACTCAATGGTTTTAGTATAGCAATCAAAAGCCGTCAGGAGTCGCAAGACTCCTGTGGATTGAAATGCTCCGATTTTTACTCAATTTTTCAAGAATGACGTCAGGAGTCGCAAGACTCCTGTGGATTGAAATTTAATGATTCTTCTGCTTCTTGCTTTGTTAAAGTCAGGAGTCGCAAGACTCCTGTGGATTGAAATTCACCGACCTTTAGACTTACAGAGAGGATGAACCGTCAGGAGTCGCAAGACTCCTGTGGATTGAAATAGATACACGTTGCTCACAACGGAAAGAAACAGGGTCAGGAGTCGCAAGACTCCTGTGGATTGAAATAACACTGCACCTTCGTGCCCACTAGCACCACATTGTCAGGAGTCGCAAGACTCCTGTGGATTGAAATGATAGTAACGGAGTCTAGGTACGAACGGAACCAGTCAGGAGTCGCAAGACTCCTGTGGATTGAAATATGAAGTCAAAACCGATAGAATTAAAAGCATATTGTCAGG
>CALASV010000132.1 GCA_937888895.1 uncultured Clostridia bacterium
TGTCTGTCTGTCTGTCTGTCTGTCTGTCTGTCTGTCTGTCTGTCTGTCTGTCTGTAAGAATTTTCCTACTTTTCATATCTTTGTCAACCTTTTTCTACATACTTTCTTTTCCTGTCTAAAGTTATAAATTTTCTTTATTCTACCATAAAATGAAAAATATTACAACACTTTTTATTCTAAAAAATAATAGAAATGCTTGAAAACCTAAATATTGTATGTTATAATACGAATAGGCAAAAAGATGAGAGTATCTATGATGATACGCAAACAAAAGCCCTCAGTATTCCCAGTACTGAGGGCTTTTTATTCCGTTTTGATAAGGTGGCTTATTCCTTGGGCTGACTACCGCTTATCTTTCTTGTCCAACCACTTGCAAATATAGTTGGCAACTATACTTGCCAAAACAGAAAGTAGAAAAGATGAGAATAATTCCATGACGATACACCTCCTTCTTGTACCAGTATAGAGGTGGTAGCGTAAATTATTATATCATAATACGAATAATGTCACAATATACAAATCAAAATATTAATTCCTAAAAATCTTATATTCTAATTAATACTATTCTGCTTATTTTTTTCAACTTCCATTCTTTTTCATTTTCATTTATTACAAAGAAAACATTTATTTAGTAATGACATTTCTTTCTTCTTCATATATTTATAATAGCTTAACTATTCGTAAATTTATAAACTGGAGGTGCTTATGTCTAAAACTAAAATTGTTGTTGTAAAATTAAAAGAATTAATTTTAACTGCTGTCCTTGTATTCCTTGGTGTCGTTTTGATTTTATTTGGAATTGCATGGGCATCTACAAAAAAAGAAAGTGTCCCTAATCAAGAAACACCTTCCCATTCACCAAATCAAACAACTACTCAAACCTCTGCCCTCTATACCCCGGGAGTTTATACTTCTTCTATCTCTATTGGAGATACTCTTGTTCACTTAGAACTTGTCTGTGATGATAACCACATTAACTCTATTCGTCTAGTCAACTTAGATGAAGCTGTAGCCACGATGTATCCACTCCTTCATCCAGCCCTAGAAGACTTAGAACTTCTAAGTATGGATGTCCCCCTCGAAGAACTTACTATTACCGAAGGAAGCCAGTATACACAAAATTTACTTATCGAAGCTATCGAAAACACACTCGCGAAAGCTGAATTATCACAATAATACATACCTATAGGCTGTCAAATATAGACAGCCTTGTTTTTTAGGATTAACAAAGTGTGTCCAACCACTCTTTGGCACAAGCATCACTTGGCATTCTTAAATCTCCTCTTGGAGAAACTCCAATCGAGCCTACCTTTGGACCATCTGGTAAACAAGAACGCTTAAACTGTTGTGCAAAAAATCTACGATAAAAGTTCTTTAACCAATGTAAAATCACTTCATCTTCATATACACCTTCAAATGCTTTCTTTGCCAAACGAAGTACTTTTTCTGGACGAAACCCAAAACGAAGAATATAATACATAAAGAAATCATGTAATTCATAAGGTCCTACCAAATCTTCTGTCTTTTGAGAAATTTCTCCATCCGTTGGTGGTAATAATTCTGGACTAACTGGTGTATCTAAAATATCTTTCAATACTCGTTCTAATTCTGTTCCTTTTGCTTCCTCTGCAAAATAATAAACTAAATAACGTACTAATGTCTTTGGAATCGAAGCATTGACACCATACATGGACATATGGTCTCCATTATACGTTGCCCAACCTAATGCTAATTCTGACATATCGCCCGTTCCAATTACCATACCATTACATTCATTTGCAATATCCATCAATACTTGGGTACGTTCTCTTGCCTGACTATTTTCATAAGTAACATCATGTATACTTTCGTCATGACCAATATCTTCAAAATGTTTGCGTACCGACTCTGCAATTGGAACTTCTCTTACTGTTGTGCCAAGTTCTTCTGCTAATGTTAATGCATTACGATAGGTTCTATCTGTCGTACCAAAACATGGCATTGTAATCGACATAATTCCTTTTCTATCTAAACCAAGTAAATCAAATGCCTTACAAGTGATTAATAAAGCAAGTGTAGAATCCAATCCACCAGAAATACCTACGACTGCTGATTTACAATTGGTATGTTTCAATCTCTTTTTTAAACCTGCTGCCTGAATCATAATAATTTCTTCGGCACGTTTCTGTCGTTCCTCTAAGCAACTTGGAACAAATGGTGTTTTTTCTATCGTTCTTGTTAAAGTTGTTTCACTTATATCATGTTGCATCGATGGGTATGAGAAGAAAATTTCAGTATAATTATCTTTTTCTTCTGCCTCAAAACTACTTACTCGTCTACGTTCATTACGAAGTCTTTCGATATCTAATTCTGTTACTAACAATCCTGTTGTAAAACGCTTAGACTCTGCAAGTAATAATCCATTTTCTGCAATCAAATTGTGACCACCAAATACTAAATCTGTTGTAGACTCGCCTTCTCCTGCACTAGCAAATAAATAACCACTAAACAATCTTGCTGATTGATTTTTTACTAAATCTCTGCGATACTGTGCTTTTCCTGTTACTTCATTACTAGCAGCTAAATTCACAAGTACATTTGCACCTGCTAATGCATGGGAAGAACTTGGTGGCACAGCTCCCCATAAGTCCTCACAAATTTCTACTGCTAATGTCATCCCAAGTGGCTCACAAGTAAATAATAAATTCATTCCAAAAGGTACAAGTTGTCCATCTATAAAAATATCTGTTACTTCTTTTTTACCAGCTTTAAAATATCTTCCTTCCGAAAACTCGGAATAGTTTGGAATGGAATATTTTGGTACTAAACCAAGCAATTCTCCATTTTGAATTGCTGCTGCCACATTATAAAGTTTTCCTTTTATCATCAACGGAAGACCTACAAACACAAATACATCTTTTCCTTGGGTAACTTCTGCAATCTCCCACATTTTTTTCTTTGCATTTTCTAATAATGTGTCTTGAAATACTAAATCTCCACATGTATACCCAGTAATTCCAAGTTCAGGAAATACAAGTACTTTTACTCCTTGTTCCTCTGCTTCTTGTAATAACTGAATCGTTTGCCTAGCATTCCAGCCACAATCTCCTACTTTTACTTCTGGTGTTGCTACTGCCACTTTAAGAAATCCATCTTTCATACAGAAAACCGTCCTTTCCATTTGCATTTTTACAAAGTTTTTTTATTTTAAGATAGTTTTATCACTTTCTATTGTTAATATAACAAGGGGTTTCCATAAACAAAAAAGGTGTCGCTTTGCGACACCCTAGTATCTTATCCTCTGTAAGCCATCTTATGTAGGTTATCCTTGGTACTTAAAAAAGTAATCCTTGGTAAACCTATCTTTTGTGATGCCATCTACTGTAAGTTATATGTTCTTCTGTTAGTTCTTATCCCAAATGTGCCGTTTCCTGTATTTTGACTCCTAGCAAATGCTAGGTGGGCGACCGCAGTTAAGTTTCTGCCTTCCACTGCAAACGGAGGCCTGACATCTGCTTAACAATATAGGAATCCCTTTTAAAGTAATGTAGGTTCAAAATAACAGGTATTCTCGAACACTCTAGGATAAGAACTCTTATGAGCATATTGTACTACGTTTTTTACAAATTATCAAGTATTTCTTTCTTCCATTTTAGGAAAATTAAACAAAAAGTTTGTTCCCTTGCCAACTTCACTTTCTACTTTTATTAAGCCATCATGTTTCATACAAATTTCTCTTGCGATGGCAAGTCCTAGACCAGAACCTTTTGCATTTTGTCGCAACTTCGATTTATAAAACTTATCAAAAATATTTGGTAATTCTTCTTCGGAAATTCCAATTCCTTCATCTCTAATAGAGACCATCACATATTTATCACATTCTAATGTAATATAAACTTTGGAATTTTCCTCAGAAAACTTGATTGCATTATCTATAATAACTAAAAACATTTGTCTTAGTCTTCCATAATCTCCCATAATTACACATGGTTCTTCTGGTTGCTCTACAATAATTTTAATTTGCTTCTCCTCTGCAATAGCTAACGCAGTTCGTTTTAAGTCCTTAAACACTTGCTGTAATATAATCGGTTCTTTTTCTATGACAAAATTTGGATTTTGCATTTTAGAAAGTAACAATAAATCACCAACTAAACGCTCCATATTTTTACATTCCGAAAGCATTCTTGCATAATATTGCTGTCGTCTTGTTTCATCTGTTACAATACCATCTACTAAAGATTCTGTATAGCCTCGTATTACTGTTACCGGTGTTCGAAGTTCATGTGATACATTTGCAAAAAAATCTAATCGCATTTGTTCTATATTTTTTCGTTCTATTTCATTTTCTACCAATTTATTAGCTAAACGGTCCATAGTAGAAGCAAGGTCTCCAATTTCATCATCTTGTACAATACCTGTTTTTACTTGATAATTGCCACTAGATAATTGTAATGCTATCGAACGTATTTGTTCAATTGGTTTTGTTAAATTTTTCGCAAAAAGAATGGATATCGCAAATGATACGATAAGTGCTACCATACCACTCATAAAAATCATCGACCAACTACTATCTACTACTTCTTTTTGTGTTTCTACTGGAGCATTTAATAAAATAGCACCTGCAATTTCTCCATTAATTCCTTGAACAGGAACTCCTACTGTAACAACCATACATTCATGATAAGTACTAAACTTTGTTCTAATTTCTTTTTGATTCTTAAAAGCACATTGAGCAATTTCTACATATTCCGAAGAAAGTGCTGATACATCTAAACCAATTGCCATATCTATGCCTAATGGATGCATCGCATCTAGATTGGAAACAGCCCATATTTCGGTTTTATCAATTTCACTTAATAAA
>CALASV010000133.1 GCA_937888895.1 uncultured Clostridia bacterium
CAAGGATTTACAATTGCTAAAACAGCTTCTTTAAATCCTCTGCCGAAGCTCCACCCACAACAGCTTCTTTATTGGATTCTTGAATTTGTACATAAATTTCTTTTCGATAAATCGGAACTGATTTTGGTGCATTGATACCGATTTTTACTTGGTCACCTTTTACTTCCAAAACCGTAATTTCCACATTATGACCAATCACAATCGACTCATTCACTTTTCTGGATAATGCCAACATCGGTTTACATCACCTCATCTTTCTTACATTGTTCTTTCATTTTTTGTATTACATCATAAATATTATACTTAATGACATAATCTGGATTTTCTGCAATTACTTGACATCCTTTTTTTGTTTCTGCATTGATAATAATAGGTGCTTTTAAATTCGTTGTCATTTTTGTAATATCGGCAGGAACCGTCAAAGTTAGAAAAAGAGCTGTATTTTCTTCTTTCAATTCCCCTAAAGAATCTAATATTTCATCATTAATTATTGGATTATAATCTGTCATTACATGAAATGGATTTATCATTGGAAATGCTACCATTGGTTCATCTAAACTTTGTAACCAAATAATACTTTTAGAATTTTCTTCTTCACTATTATAAATCAATGTAAATTTCTTTAAATTTTCAAACCCAATCAAACCTTCTTCAAAATGAAGAATTTTCTGGTCATCAATTTCAATGTCTCCAAAAAATCTTGTTGTAATTCGCATTAACTTACCTCCTCAACAAATGCCAAACTTAATAACTATCGCACACTACTACTTTCATAGCTGACTTATGCTAAATAATTACACATTTATTTCCAATTATTGAAAACTCTAAAAACAACTTCTATTTATCACTTATTTTATAAGAAATCTAACAGAGAAGTCTGTACTAATTTAGATGCAGCAGAAAGAGAAGAATTATATACGGTCTCTGCAGAAGAATACTTAATAATAATATCTACTAAATCTGCATCTTCATTTTGAGAAAGCAAATCTTCAAAATCTACTTGTTGGGTAGAAAGTCTACTTTCTGTTAACTGCAATCGGTTATATCGTCCACCTAAATCTGCTACTGCAACATTGATAATTTCTTGTTGCTGTTCTGTAACTGTAATACCTCTCTGAAACGCATCTGTCATTACACCTGTTTTTAATGCTAATTCTGCATCTAATTGTTTCTTAATTTCTTCTAATTTTGTTATTTGCTCTGGAGTCAGTGAAGCATCTTCTAATTTCTTTTCTACTTCTTTCATAGAGTTTTCTACAGCTTTTACATCATTGATAGCATTTACAATTTCATCTACCATACGAGAAATACCTGTTGTAAATGCGTCCGAGCCTTGTGTATTTACTGTTAACTTTTGATTAAAATTTACTTCATATTGAATCTGCTGGTCTTTCTTTGTATATTCTACAGGTTCTTTTTCTGGATGGTCTAAATCTTCCATTGTACAATTAAAATAATGTTCTGGACGAAGGTCATTGATTTCAAATTCTTTCTTTACATAATCTACCGAAATTTCACTTGATTTATTCAATTGTTCAAACATTGCCTTATCAAACACTAATTCTCCTGTTTCTGGAATAAACTGAATCGTATTAGGTTCTGGTTGATACAATCCTTTAGGTACATTTCCATTTTCATCTACTATAGGCACTATTTTAATCTGTGGTACGGCATCTTCATCTCCAGCACTTACATTTACGACTGTGCCATCTTCTTTTTTATAAGATAATGCTAACATACCATCTTCTACATTAGAATAGGATAATTTTAAACGATATGATTCTACTTGTTTTGGCATTTCTGTATTCCAAGCACCCAAATTGTTTAAATTTAATTTTTTCAAATCCACTTCATTTGTCACTTTTGATATAAAATCAATACTTTCTGCTTCTAATGGTTCTGTAATCGTATATTGTAAATTGTCAGTTTCTTCATTAAATACTAAACTCGTATCTGTTTTATACCCTGTAAATACATAACGTCCTGCATAATTTGTATTACCTTCTTGATAAATCTGACCTTTTAATTCTACCAAATTAGTTGCGATGGCATCTCTATCTTCTGGTGCTGGATAGTCATTTGCACCTTGATTACAGTAAGTATTCATCGAAGTAATAATATCATTGACTGTATTTAAGGCACTTTCTGTTACATCCATCCATGCAAGTGCATCTGGAATATTTTTTTCATAATATTGATTTAGTTCTGTTAAATTGGTACGAAACTTTAGTGCACGAACTGCTATAATAGGGTCATCTGAAGGTTTTGTAATTTTTTTACCTGTGGAATATTGCTGTTCTAAATTACTTAGTAAATTTTTATTATTACTAATATTATAGAGTGCATTATTCGTCATCATTTTATTTGTAATACGCATAAAATTCCTCCAACTATATTATCTTACATCATTAAGCAATGTATCATAAATTGCATTCATCGTTGAAATAACTTTTGCAGAAAGCTGATATGCTTCTTGATACTTTGCTAATTTCATTGCTTCTTCATCAATATCAACACCTGCCACAGAAAGTCGTTGAGAAGTAACAGACTGCACAATATTCTCTTGACTTTTTGCAAAATTTAAAGAGGCTGTCGTATCTACACCAACTTCACCTACTAATGTTTGTAAAAATGCTGCTGGGTCACCTTGTTTAAACATTCCCATATCACTCTTTAATGCAATCAATTGATTTGCTACATCTGCATTACTAACACCATCTGTAATACTCGTCGCTGCTACTACTTTCGAAGGGTCTACCTGTAATTCTTTACTTACAGTAAAATTAGATGCTGTCAAAAAGTAATAAGGAACTTCCGTTGCTAATGGGTCAGATTCAAAATCAGACATAATTTCATCATCTGGATTTTCTTTTAACCCAAAACTATTTAAGTTATATTCTTCTGCATTCATTTTATTAATAGCACTAAAGAAATTAACTCCTGTTTCTTTATTCAAATTTTCTCCTGAACTATGTACTTCATTAAAATTTTGTGTAAATACTCGAACAAATTCATTTAACTGTGCTTGATAATAAGGAATCCCTTTATAATCAATGACTGTTCCAATCGAAACTTTTGTTCCTTCTTGATACTGTTTTCTTGCTTCTTCTTCTAATTCAAATGTATAACGATACGAACCATCTGCTTCTATTTCTACTCTAAAAGAAGTATACGTGTAATCTCCATTTCCAATCGTAATATTTCCTTCGGATGGAATATTTAAATCTTTTAAGTTGTCAATATTTGTCGAAGTAATTGTAATTTCCTTTGCACCTTTATCAATTTCTTCTGCAAAACCTTGTAAGTTTTCTTTATTATTACCATCTCTCACTTCAAATAAAGCTTTTAATGAACCAGATAAACTTGTACTTTCAATAGCCAATCGTTCTCCATTTTCCCAATAAACATCATATAAACCGTCTACATCATTTTGGCTCATATTTTTTTGTCTTGGAATTACTTCTAATTCCATTGTTTCATAATTATCTACTAATAACTGACCATCCAAACGAACGATATACTCTGTCATTCCAGCATCTCCAATGGGACGCTCTGTTACTTCTACATTTATCATTTTAGACAACTCATCAATTAAATTTTCTCTTTGGTCACGCAAATCATTTGCATTTTGACCACCAACTTCTACTGTATTGATTTGCATTGTCAAATTCGCCACTTGTGTTGCTAAAGAATTGATACGAGTTACTTGGTTTTTTACTTCGTAATTACATTCTTGTTGGATTCTAGTTAAGTTCGTAGATAATGAATTAAAATATTCACATAAACTTTGTGCTGTATTTGTTAACTCTGCACGAACCGTTAAATTTGCTGGGTCTTTGGATAATTCTTGTAAAGAATCATACATACTATCAAATGTTGTTGTAAAACCATCTAATTCAATTTCATTCAAATAAGTTTGAACTTCATTCATATAATAACTTCTAGATTCATATTTTCCAGCTAAGGAAGTATTAAAACGAAATTTTTCGTCATAATACTGACTACGAATTTGCGTAATTTCTTTTACAGATACACCACTACCAATCATACCATAAGAACTATTTGTTCTATATGGCGTTCCTGCTGTTTGTTTTACTACTTGTCTTGTATAACCTTCTGTTTCAATATTTGTTATATTATGAAATGTTGTGTTTAAACCAGTTTGTGCTGCAAATAAACCAGTTACACCAATATCTAAACCAAAAAATGTTGATGCCATCTATTTCCTCTCCATATTCTTTTAATTTGCAAGCGAATTTAATAAATGCTCTAACATTTGACTTAATACATTAATATATCTTGCTGAAGCATTATACGCTTGCTGAAAACGTATTAAATTTGTTAATTCTTCATCAGAAGAAACTGCCATAGCAGAAAGTCTTTGAGACTCTACACTATTTACCAATGTTTCTTGCCCTTGATAAATATTTTTGCATTGTTCTCCTCGATTACCTAATGCACCTATCATTTCTCTATAATATTCATTAAAGTTATGTTTTTTATATTCGTTTGGTGTCAATGTAGAAAATGGTGTTTGCCATGCCTCTAACAACTTATCACAAGTTTCTACTGCAAAATCACCTGTACTATCATTTTCAGACAATGGAATTAAGGAAGGATTTTTTAAAATATTTGGATTAATTTCAATTTCTCCAATGGTAAATAAACTATAATTGTTATTTACATCTTCTTCATTATACTGCCAAACTTCTACATCTTGAAATACACCATCTACTTCAATCGTTACTGTTTTTTGCTCATATCGATTCATCGCTTTTCTATTGAAAAGAGCTTCCCCCGGTGTCCAATTTTCATCCATACCAACTGGTGCATTTTCTGCATCAAAAACTATATACTTAGAATAGCCTATACAAACTATATATTCTTTTTCTTCATATTTCATAATCTGCATCTGTCTAAAATACAAATCCGCATCTTTGTATTTCCAAACACATGCGCCATTCTTATTTTTTAAATTTATAGCATGAATACTTGAACTGAAATTTTCATTATCACTAATAATATATATCATCTCTCCACTCAATATTG
>CALASV010000134.1 GCA_937888895.1 uncultured Clostridia bacterium
CGGTGGTGTGAGAGGACGGAAGTTTCTAAATTTGAGAAACTTCCTCCTACTCGATTGTATTTTAAGACAAAGTGGTTTTGTATAAAACAATATGTTTTAAAACAAACTGTTGTTAAGAATGATGTTGCATAATAACAATGGTGATGTTTATGACGTATGAACGTATTCGTAATTTGCGTGAGGATATGGATAAAACGCAAACAGAAGTAGCAGAGTATTTAAATTGTTCTCAAGTTGCGTATTCTTATTATGAAATAGGTAGGAGAGATATTCCAACAACAACATTAGTAAGACTTGCAAAGTATTATAAATGCAGTACGGATTATTTGCTTGGATTAACTGATAGGAAAGAACCATATCCACCAGTAAAAAATGATAAGAGATGAAAGAATAGAACCTGATAAAATGAATCATCAGGTTTTATTTTTTGTATGATTTTATTTAGATGCTTATAAATAGTTATAGTGTTATTTTCCAGTTTTCCAAATTTTCCAAAGAAAAAAGGGATATAATATTAAAAATTGGACAGATTTATTGGAAAATATGTTATAAGGTTGAAGTTGAAATAAAAGGTTTATTGTATTGGTTGCGTTTACTTAATAAAAAGGAAGAGGTATATAAGTATAGGATTGTTATATTAATGATTTGATTTTATAATAGTTAGGTATTTTTAAATAATGATAGCTTTGTCTGTGTGTTGAGTGTAGATAATATAGCCAAGATAATAAATTGATATATATAAGTAACAAAGTTGAGTTTTTAAATATTAAATTTTATGAATATAAGTACAAGAAGATTAAGATTTTCCAAGAAAAAAGGTTTTAACAATATAATTATGGGGGATTATTTCTCTGGAAAGGCTGGAAAAATGGAAAATAATATGGAAAATAGAAAAATAGAAGATATAAAGACTACATTAACAGAAAAAGAACAAGAAGATGAGAAAAGAGATTATTATCAAGAAGTTGGGATTATGGATGTGGAAAGTAACCTTAAAGGACCTCTTGAATGGTTATATATGTGCTTGAATATTCGGAAATATAATGTAAATAATATTGGAAATGGATATATGGTTACTAGTTTTAATGAAGAAATTAGACAAATTCGTACTATATATAGACATGAAGATATGAAAATGTATAGTTTGTTAAAAGACAAAGAATATGAAAATCATATGATAAGAGTATTATATAATTTTCGGAGAGATTTAGATATTCAGTTTTTATATGCAGTTATTGCACATATTGGGACAGATATGGCAATACAAAATGGAAATATAAAAAGAGATAAAGTAGATGAGATAAGTGATAGTGTATTGGATAGAATTAATCCAAAAATAGAGGATAAAGAAGAAAAATGTAATAAGAAAAATCATAGTAAATTAAAAAGAAATGGAGCTATTATATCAAATAAGAAATGGAAAATTGGTAATGGTAAAGTAGAACAAGGAAATTTAAATTATAAACTCAAACTTCGCACATTAAAATGTGCCTATGCACCTTGAAAATTCAATAATAACTGGCATAAATATAGCATGAAACCGAAGGTTTTGGTATAATTGAGTTGTCCAAAAACAATTACAAACCGGAGGCTCATGCTATGAATACAAGTATAACACAAACAACCCAAAATGATAAGCAGATTTCGAAAACTATTAAAAGATTTTTTACAAGGTTTTCTATTTCTTCGGCTTTGAAAGCATCCAATGCCTACAAAGCAAAGGGAATTCCAGTAATAGAAATCTTTCAGTATCTGTTTCTACTGATTTTTTCCAACAGAAGCATGTACATGAGTCTGCTTACAGGAAGGAATACCCCGAATTTTGCAAAGGATACCGTGTATCGTTTCATGAAGATGGTTCAGATTAACTGGATTCGTTTTACAACGATTCTTGCATCCAGAATCATTAAGGAGGCCATCGTTCCTCTGAATTCCGAGGAACGGGTTAATGTTCTTATCATAGATGATTCCATGTTTGAACGTAACCGTTCCAAAAAGGTAGAGCTTCTTACCAAGGTATATGACCATGCAAAGCATAAATACCTCTTAGGATTTAGAATGCTTACTCTTGGATGGTCAGATGGAAGTACCTTTCTGCCCGTAAACAGCATTCTTCTTTCCACAGAAAACAAGAAGAACCGTATCAATGACGCAACTGAAGTGGACAAAAGAACCGTTGGTTACAAGCGCAGAAAACTATCCATGGAAAAAGGAACCCATACCATGCTTACACTTCTGGATGCAGCTAAAAAAGCTGCAATCCCTGCGAAATATGTTCTCTTTGACAGCTGGTTTTCCTCTCCAAGCACCCTTCATGCTGTAAAAAAGACAGGGTATGATGTCATTGGTATGGTTAAGAAAACCCCAAAGATGTTCTTTCGCTATCATGGCGAAGATATATCTCTGGCTTCCATCTACAATAGGAACAAAAAGAGACGCGGAAAGTCAAGATATCTGCTTTCCGTCATGGTTGATGTTGTTAAGGAAGATGAAATTATTCCTGCAAAAGTGGTTTATGTCCGTAATCGTAATAAACGCAAGGAATACCTCTGCCTCATTTCCACAGATGTAACTCTGGATGAGAGTGAAATCATCCGAATTTATGGAAAACGCTGGGATATAGAGGTGTTTTTTAAGGTATGCAAAAGCTACCTTAACCTGAGCAGGGAATGCAATTCCCTGTCCTATGATGCAATGACTGCACATACCGCAGTTGTTTTTACACGATACATGATGCTGTCTCTGGAAAGCCGGGAATCTAAGGATAACCGGTCTCTTGGTGAGCTCTTTTTATACTTTTCTGATGAAATGTCTGATATCACATGGATACAGGCTTTTCAAATGATGCTTCAAATGTTTAGGACCATGCTTACGGAAAACACCGAGTTATTGGATGAGAAAATCGAGGAACTGGTGGATGCATTTATAAATGCACTTCCTGCATTGTTGAAAACGCAACTCCAAGCCGCTTGAAGTCTGAACAATGACAACGGAATAACTGCCAGATATTGAATTTTCAAGGTGCATAGCTAAAATTTATGTGCGAAGTTTGAGATACTTAGACAAAAAGAAAAAACCAATTAACACATACTACGATGTGCTAATCGGTTCTATTTGTAGAATTATTTTAAATAGAATTTGTGCCTTGCGAACTACTTTATCATCTGGTTCTATATTATTATCTCCTTGAAAAATAAAACCATCTTCTGTAATAGCAACTACTCTATGTACAATGATGGGAGAAAAATATTTGTTTTTTTCTCCTATACGATATGCAATAATATCTCCTACTTGTACTTCTTCTGTTTCTACTGGCACTCCAATGAGAATAGAACCTACTGGGATGGCAGGAACCATGGAATCTGTTACTACAATCATAGGACGTACTCCAAAAATAGTAGGCTTATCTGTAGCAATTCCTGTGACTATCAGAGAAACAAGAGGTGTACATAAGAAAAATAAGATGATATCTCTACAATGTATTTTGCCTTTCTGAAACATCCTTTGCATAATAATAACTATCTTCCTCTCCGAATTCCTTTTCTATTTCATTAGTTCTATCAATGATACCCTAATCACCGTGTTGCACTCCGATAGTTCTTTTCTCTAAAACATCTTCCCAATACTCAAATCAACTGGTTATCATTTCTACTTTCATTTCTTACTATAAATAGCTATTGGAACTATCTCACTTTATAGTTCATAATCACTTTCTTTTGGAATTGCTACCTTCCATTTTTTATCTATGATATAAATTACGACACCAAAGATAATCACTAATACTATAATAACTATCATCGCTGTAACTATACTGCTATCCTCCGTTCGTTCAGCATATATGGTATAAATATCATCTTTTTCAAAAAAGACTCCCTTACTACTTTTGCTATAAAACTTTAATGTGATATCGGAATTGATAAGTAATTCTTCTTCTGCATATGCTTGTATAGACCAAGTAGCTCCACCATCTTTGGATACTTGCCATACAGCACTGCCAAATCCACCTGATTTTAAAATTTTTATTTGTATGGAATTACTCAATTGCTCTAAAACATCAAATGCTCTTTTTTCAGAATGTTTACTAATTACAATAACTTCTGCTTCACTCTTTCCTTTTTGTTGAATCCTAATCGCTGTATTTGGATTAGGTATGTAACATTGATAACTATCTTCTTGTATAAATTCTGCCTGTTCTGTACTAGGAAGATAAAAGTTAAGAACTAATCCTGTTGTTCCAAGAACATAATATCCAGATAACGGAATTTCGATAGATTCGGACCATGTCATTCCACCATCTATTGAATAAATAAACCTACTTTGTGCCAAAACACCGGAAAATACAATTTTGATATATAGGTCATATTCTGCATTTGATACACCTGTTACACCCACTTTTCCTAATCCACTGCCTATATGAATCACTTCAAAATCACTTTGTACTGCTACTTCTTCTTGAAAGTTATCTATTTCATTTGCATACCCTATAATGGGACATAAAGATAAAACAATTACAAACAAAATATATCCAACAATTTGTCTCATAAAGTCTTCTCCTGAAAACAACTTTCGCTTCTCAAACTACTAAAATATTTTTTTGATTTTTTCTGAATTTCTTTATCTGTAGGTAACCCTAAAATTTCTTGCCTTACTAATTTCTTTGTTAAAGAATTATTCAAATCCATTCCTAAACTAATCGCTAATTCATACATACCATATTTCTTTAACAGAAATGATACCGTTTGTTTTAATTCCTTTTCCTTAATTCGATTAAATGCTGTTTTAGCACATATATGTACTACAGGAGAAATATCACAAGATAATAGTTGTAAAGCATCTCTCTCAGGTGTACTAACAACATACGGATTACATTCTTCATCAAATAAAATAGTAGGAACATTACATGATAATATTTTTTCAAGTCTATCTACTGCTACAAATCTTACTTGTTGACTAGAATTCATCACAACTTTAACTGGATTAACTTCATTCAAAAATGATGGTATACAAACTTCAGAACATGGAGTATCTAATAGGTTATTCATTTGATAATCTGGATTATGTATAGAACTAGGATTGATACTAAATTCTCCCTTGATTATAGATTTCATTTTTTCCATAAATCCTCAACCTTTCTGTAATTTTATAAATAATAAAAGGTTGAAGATTTCTTGTTTTCACAAATTTTCTTATATTTTTCCAAAAATATATATTATTTTTCAATATAAATAAAAAAAGAGCCTGATATTATATCAAACTCTAAAACAATTGTGTAAATATCTTATTGTATTAACTTGTTTATTCATCATACATAACTTTATTTTTATATATCATAAGTATTTTACTTACAATATAAATATGAATTATAGTCATACTCTATATATATCATAATTCAAAATACACAATAAATATACACAATACACAACCACATTAAATTTATTCATTATATAAATTTAATAAATAGACATTTTACATATTTATAATAAAGAACATCATTTATTATCATATTATTTTATACATATGTTCATTTTATATAATTAAATAACACACATACATATTGTGTATTACTATTACACAATATGTATGTGTGTTATTATTAAATATGTTTAGTTAAATTGTATTATTCCTATAAATAATATGTATACATTAAGCAATTACTTATTATATTTGTTAATTATGTTACATTTTTATGTATATAGTATTTTAATGATGAATCATAGTATGTAAAATGTATCAATTATTCTCATATTTATATTGACATCTGAACTTAATTATGTATAAAATATATGCATAAACTTAATACATAAATAATAATCAAATATATGATATATGGAGGATAACTCATGGCAGCTAAAATTATTACATTTGCTAACCAAAAAGGTGGTGTTGGCAAAACGACAACAAGCCATATTGTGGCAATAGGAATTGCAAAGAGAGGATATAAAGTACTTGTTTGCGACCTTGACCCACAAGCTAATCTTACATCAGTACTTGGTGTAGACCCTGATAGCGATATTGTATCTATTTATGATTTATTTGAAGGAGATTGCAACATACAAGATGCTATTGTTTCAACAGAATCTAATATAGATTTATTAGTTGGAAGTTTAATGCTTAGTGGTGCTGACCGTAAATATTCGGCTACTGGCGATGAATATAAACTAAAAGAAGCTTTAGAAGAAGTGCAAGATAAATACGATTACATTTTAATCGATACGCCTCCTGCATTAGGAGTATTATCCTTAAATGCATTAGCAGCAACCGACTATCTCATTGTAGTAATGACTCCAGATTATTTTTCAGGAAAAGGTTTAAGACAATTCCAAGGAACAGTAGAAACTACAAGAAAATATCTTTCTAATCCAGGTTTAAAGATAAATGGACTTCTTCTTACACGTTGTGATAGAACAAATCTTTCTTCTGTTATCAACGATGATATGCAAGAAGTAGCACAATCCCTTGACACTAAAATTTATAAGTCAAAAATTCGTCAAGCAGTAGCTGTAAGAGAAAGTCAGTATTTAGAATTATCTTTATATGATATGAAAGATAGTAGCGTATTAGAAGATTATGAATCCTTTATAAAAGAATTATTAAAAGAGGTGTAAAGTTATGGACAAAACAGCATTAAGAAAAGGAATTAAGAAAAAACAAACTCCTGCAGAGGCTCTGTTAACAACAAGTATAACCCAAAATCAAAAAGACTCTTTAGAAGAATTAGAAGTAAACGATGATGTTATCCAAGAAACAGAACTATCTGAATCTAGTATCATTATTGATATACCTGAAGAACAAGAAAATAACTTAGACATTTCCGAAAATAGAAAAGAAACTAAATCTACACCAGAAATAAAAGAAAACCAGACTAAAACAGAATCTGTAGAAGTTCCTGCTAAAACTACTGCATCACAAAAATCAGAAAATGGATTTCATTTTAATGTTAATATTAAAGTACCAGTAAAAGAAGAAATATGTAGTGTAAGAAAGCAGATTGTTATAAAACCTTCCGTTAATGAAAAAGTAAATAAAATCTTAAAAAGCAAAAATATGTCGTTTAACTTTTTAATCAACCAATTTTTAGAAACATTCGTAGAAGAAAATGAAATTAAAAGTACAAAACAAAAAAATTAATTTACTTATCATTATATAAAAAATCGTCTTTAAAAAGCTAAATTGTTAATTTGGCTTTTTAAAGACATATTTAAAAATCTCTTGATGTAATTTATAGATATTTATACTAATTCAACCTAAAAATCATTACCTTTAGGTAGTGATTAATATAATTGCTATTGTCCTTTATTATCGTCTTCTGTTCCTTGACCATACATATCATACTTTACTTGATTTACTACTTCTAATTCTGACAATTCCTTAGCTTTATATAATAATGTCAATAGATAGGATTCTACATTCTTGATTTTTCCAATTTGTTGCTCATATTTACTAATAGCCCATAAAATCTCATATCGACCTAATTTAATTAACCTACTAATGACTGTAGCAATTGGCTTATCTGAACTGTTTATTTTTATATTTAATTTTGTTGTATTTAAAGTATTATGTATAACATTTATAACAGCATCAATTATTTCTTTCTTTGATGGTTCATCATATACCATAACTTCATATTCATAATGTTCTTTTACCCATTCTATTGAATACTGTTCTTTTACTTCTTGACAATTTGACTCATTTACTTTATAATTTCTCTTAGATGATTTACAAGTACTTGTTTCTTCTGTTACTTTGGTCGGTTCAGAAGTTTCAGGTACTTTTTCTTTTATAACAGTGTATCCTTTTGCTCTTAGTGCTGCAACAAGTTTCATTTCCGATACTTCGTCTATTATTTCTGTAACATCTTTGCTACTGTCAACATTCCATATTTCTGCATAGTCATGTAATATATAAAGATTACTCTGATTTCCTTTCTCTTGGTTTGTTCTATGCTCCACACTAATTACACCCAAAATTTCCATATGTTCTATACTTCGCCTTATTTGTGACAAACTAATTCCAGTAAGTTTATGAATCGTATTTAAACTAGGAAATGCTTTCATTGTATCATTATTAGCAAATCTTTTTAATGTTATAAATATCATTTTTTCATAATAATTTAATAACTCACTTTCTAGAAAATCATTATATACAAGTGTAAACTTTCGTTGGTCAGTAGCACTTTTTATTTTTTTTTGTGCCACTAATGATTACTTCCTTTCTGTTTTTGTATTTTTTCAGCAATTGCTTCTGCCACAAATTGTGCTATTGTAATATCATTTTTTGCAGCTTCCACTTTTAAATCTCTATGTAATTCTGTACTAATAACAATATTTAGTCGTTTTGTATCTTCTGCCATATTAAGTTCACTCCTTTTTAAAATTAAAATATCTTTATTGTTATTATACATAAAATTCCCTCTCTTAGCAAGTGCTAATTAAATCATAATTGATACATTTTTATTCTTTGTTATCTTTTTATAATTAATGACTATAATGTCTATCTGTCTATCATTTCTGAATGATAGATAGTTTAGTTCTATTAGTCTAGTTCTATTTAGTTTAGTTCTGTGTCCTGGTAGGACATACCCTATGTTCTATCAGGACATACCCTATGTCTTATCAGAACATACCCTATGTTCTACCAGAACATAGGGTAAATATATGTTCGACATTGAAATGCTTATAAATAAAGGATTGTTAAAAATAAGACAATATTTTAAATCATATATAAACGATTCATTTATAAATTATTTTATTAAATTAATTTATTATTATAGAGTGTTATTGAAGAAATATAGTACTTCTATTTTATCCGTTATTTACAACCAAAAAAATAATTTGTCACAATGTAGAAGTTTTGTTATACTAGAATTAGAAAAAAGAAAGATAGGATTTTACTTCTTTATACGTGGCGTTGCAAATGGAATAAATTACCATTATTCTATTATGGATATGTCTATGGATACGAAGTTTATTATGGTTACAAAGCCATATTTAAAGCGAGTGGAAGGATTTCTATTAGATTCGTTGTTAGTAGATATTAGAAGTGGAAAGTACTATTATGATTTAGGAGTGAAAGATATAAGTACATCTACAGATGACGGAGTTAGAAAGTTTTTTATGAAAATTTTGTCAGAAAGATAAATTAAAAGTTGGAGTAAAGAATATGAATCAAATATATATGCCTTCAAAAATTAGAACCTTGGTTGATAAAAAGCCATTTACTGTGGATGATATTGGGATGTCTGGTAATCAAATATTGATTTTTGAAGATATGGTTTTAAAAATAGAGGATAGTTTTGCATCTATAACAGAACAAGTACAGATGATGCAATGGTTAAAAGGAAAAATTCCTGTACCGAAAGTTCTTGTCTACGAAGAAGAAAATGGAAAAAGTTATTTGCTTATGTCAAAAATAGATGGTGAAATGTCTTGTAACTCTTATTACTTGGAACATCCACAGATACTTTTAGAAGCATTGTCTTGTGGATTGAAAATGTTATGGGAAGTAGATATTAGAGAATGTCCATGTATTAGAGATTTAGATGTAATATTGAAAGAAGCAAGGATGAGAGTAGAGAATAATTTAGTAGATTTGGATAATGTAGAACCAACAACATTCAGTGAAGATGGTTTTGAGAATCCAAAACACTTATTGAAATGGTTAGAAAGTAATCGCCCTGCGTTTGATCCAGTGCTTTCTCATGGGGATTATTGTCTTCCAAATATTTTTTTAGAAAATGGACAAATAAAAGGATTTATAGATTTAGGCAAAACAGGAATTGGAGATAAATGGAACGATATTGCACTTTGTTATAGAAGTTTAAAACATAATTTTAATGGTACATATGGTGGAAAAGTATACAAAGATTTTAATCCAGATATGTTGTTTGAAAAATTAGGAATTGAACCAGATTGGGATAAAATAAATTATTATCTTTTATTAGATGAATTATTCTAGATATATGAAAATTTGAATTTATTGTTTATAAAAAAATTACTTATACAGAGCAAAGAGACATACGAGGTACTTTCTAAATGAAAAGGTTAAATAACGAGTAAGTTTTTTTGCCTCTTATAGAGTAAACAGAAGCAAAATGTATTTTTGAGTAATATAGCAAAAGGAGCATAGAAATGACAATTAACGAAATTAATATCCGTGACCCATTTGTTCTTTATGAAGATGGGAAAAATTATATGTATGGAACAAGAGCCAAAGATTTTGGTAGAAAAACAGCGGGGTTCGATGTATATATATCAACAGACCTTATAAACTGGAGCAATCCAATCGAATGCTTTAATTCAACATTGTACAATATGAATTATGATGTTAATTGGGCTCCTGAAGTGCATAAATATAAGGATGCATATTATATGTTTGCCACGTTCACAAGAGAAAGTAATAACTTGAGAGGTACTTTTATTCTAAAAGCAAATAATCCACTAGGACCTTTTGTTCCTCATAGTAACGGAGTTGTTACTCCTGAGGAATGGGAATGTATTGATGGTACTTTTTACATGAGTGGTGATGGGAAACCATATATAGTTTTCTGTCATGAGCATACTCAAATTATAGATGGTACTATTTGCTATGCACCATTAAATGAAGAACTTACAGAGAGAATTGGAGATGCGGTTACACTTTTCAAAGCTTCTGAACCTTATTGGGCAGATGAAAGTAAAGATGAAAATGAACACCGAGTAACAGATGGACCTTTTTTGTATCGAACAAGAACAAACGAACTTTTCATGTTATGGTCAACTTTTATAAAAGGAAACTATGCTGAATGTATGGTTAAGTTTACGGATGGTAAACTTGGCATGAACTTTGAACATCTCGCACCTCTTATAGAGGATGATGGTGGTCATGGTATGATTTTTTGTAGTAATGAAACATTGTATTTAACATATCATTCTCCTAATAAGACAGGATATGAGAAACCTTGTTTTGTTGAAATAGAAGATAAAGGTGATTGTATCTATATAAAACAACGTATGGTACTTGAAGATACTACAAAAGTGAAGTCAATAAAAGCTAGATATAACAATCAAATATTAGATGAAATAGTGTGTTATTTTATGAAAACTATTTTGCAATTACAAAAGAATGGAATTGAAAATTTACCTATAAAACATAGTTTCACAGAGCCAATCAAAAACTATATAGAACTTGCAATTGAATTAATGATGGATGGACAACCGAAAGAAATATCGGAATTGATTCTTCATGCAGAATATGATGTGATTTTGAAACAGAATGATGTAGATACAAAAACTTTATTAAATCTAAGAATAATTCGAGAGTTATCTAGTCATATCCATTATGATGACGATTATTATGGATATATTTTGTCCACAGACAATTTATGGGGAAATAAAGTATTTGAATATGCTTCTAAAACATTTTATCCTAATTTACCAGAAGAAGTAAAAGAGAAGTATCAAATAAATGATTTAATAAAATATATACCTCAAGAGATATTGCAATTAAATGATTATTAAAATGTCATGATATCAATAAATTTATAAAAAAGAGATTAGAGAATACAAATTTGCAGAAAGGATTAGAATAATGGCACAGAGAACAATACATATGCTGTTTAGTACTTTGCTGTTAGACAAGATTGAATTATTTGACAAAAACAGATTTTTCATTGGAAGTATTCTACCAGATGCATATATAAATCCAACAAATAGAAAGGTTAGTCATTTTATTAAATATATATCAGAAGAAAATTGTTTGTACTTCGATTTTCAAGATTATTTTGAAAGATTTCAAAATCAAATTATGCACGATGATTTGTATCTTGGATATTATGCACACTTGGTAGAAGATGCATTTTATAAATTTAAAAACGCAAGGGATATGGAAAATTTAAAATTACCAGAACAACTTGTGTAAAAAGATTCCAAACAAAACTGCTGGGGCATATTGCCTCAGCAGATATATAGTTTTTGTGTATATTTTATTTCTTTCGAGTAGCTTCTTTCATTTCTAGTCCAGTGCAATAATCTAATTGTCTTGGTTCATATTCTTCATTTTCACGTTGTCTTGTATATCCAGTATAACTCCAAGTTGGTTCAAAATCATCAGTTCTCCAAGGGCGAGTCCTCCAGTGATATCCTCGAAATGGGTCACGAGTGTTATTCATCCAATCTAATAGTTTGTCATGAAGGTGATTTCTAATTTCTTTTGTTTCTTCTTTATTGATTAAATTATGTATTTCACCAGGGTCTTTTTCTAAATCATATAGTTCATCTTCGCTTAGTAGATTGATACATAATTTATATCTACCATCAAAAATACAACGCATTGGCTGAAATCCACCAAATCCATCGTGGTCTATTTCATATCGTCCAAATTCTATAAAAATAGCATCATTGACTCTAAATTCTGGATTTTTTATGGCAGGAAGTAAACTTTTTCCTTCTATCCATTTTGGCATTGTAATATTCATATAATCTAATATCGTTGGGACTAAATCAATATGTGATACAGGATATGGATATCGTTGTCCTAAAAATCCACTTGGATATTTTACAATCAAAGGTATTTTTGTAATTTCATTATATGGTGCAGGTCCTTTTCCATATAAACAATGGGAAGCTCGCATGTCTCCATGGTCAGAAGTATAAATAATCATGGCATTTGGAGTGATTTTTTTAATTTGTTCTAATACTCTGCCTATTTCATAATCTACATAAGAGTTGCAGGCATATAATCGACGAGGAGTAATATCTAGACTTCCTTTATCTACATTTACATTATCTCCAGCCCAAACTTTTTGATGAGATGGTTTATCTTCTAAAATATCCCACACATTTTCTTTTTTAGTTTCTATAAATTCATCGTACATAGAAGCATAAGGTTCTGAACATAAACAAGGGTCATGTGGTTCGTCATAAGATACTACAAGCAAAAAATCATCTTCTGTATGTTGATTTAAATAGGAGATAGCTCGATTAGAACAACGATGTGCAAAGGTAAAGGTTTCATCGACTCCTTCTCCTTTGGAAAGAGACCCATCTCTAGATTTTATTCTTTCTTCTGGTGTGAGTTCTTCTAAATAGCATCGCATATCATACCAGTAGTCTTTATCCCATCCGTCTGGGCAAATGCCATTTCCAAAATAATCACCACCATCTAGGTGCCATTTACCTATATATGCCGTTTGTATATCGTGGTCACGTAAACGTTGTCCTATTGTTTTTACGTTATCATAAAGTGGGACACAATTTGTCCATGCACCATTAGAATGTGGGTATAATCCTGTGAAAATAGCACTTCTAGCAGGTCCACAAACTGGTTGACATGTAAAAGCAGAATCAAAAGTTAATCCTTCTTCAGATAAGGTATCTAAATAAGGTGTTTTCATATCAGGATTGTGATAACAACCTAACATATCTGCACTTTGGGAATCTACCATAATAAATACAATTTGTTTTTTCATAATATTTGTTGATTGCGAAACTCTATTGTATTTGGATATTGAGAGGGCAATCGTCTCCTTTTTAGATTTAGAAGATTTCCTATATTATTATTTTATCATACCATTTATTAAAAATCTATGATGAAATAATAAAGTTATTTACACGTTGTAACAGTTCAGCCATACAGCTCGATTTGACTGCTACGCAGTCGTTTTCGTTG
>CALASV010000135.1 GCA_937888895.1 uncultured Clostridia bacterium
AGAGTAACTTCTGTAGGAAAATTTAAGCCTTGGATTCGTCGTATGTGTGGACCTGTAGCAATTTCTTCTTTTTTAATTTATCAAAGTGGATTGGCTGATTTTCCAATGTATTTTAAAATTGGATGGTTATTTGTTACGTATATTTTATGGGGTTCTATTTTTTATACATCTATCAATATTCCGTATGGTTCGATGGCATCTGCGATTTCTGCTGAACCAGAAGATAGACAATCTTTATCTACATTTCGAAGTTTAGGAGGAGCATTAGCAAGTTTAATTATTGGTGCTGGTATTCCGATGCTTGCTTATGAAGTAACTCCAGACGGAAATACGGTAATGAATGGAAGGATATTTCAAACAATTGCAGGTATTTTCTCTATTTTAGCAATTATTTGTTATTTTCTTTGCTATACATTAACAACAGAACGAATAAAAATGGAAGTAACAGAACAAACAGTAAAAGGCAATAGTGTATTTGTGATGTTAAAAAATGCAATAAGAAATAGAGCATTAATTTCTATTATTGTAGCTTCTATTGTTATGTTATTAGCACAATTGACAATGCAATCTATGGCAAATTATGTATATCCTAATTTTTATGGAAATACGAGAGCACAGTCTATATCCACTGTTGTTATGGTTATTGCAATGTTTGTAGCAGCGGCATTAGTAAAACCAGCAGCAAAAAAAATCGGAAAAGCAGAAGTGAGTATTATTTCTAATCTTTTGGCAGCAGTCGTATTTTTTGGATTATTTTTATGGCGACCAACCAATGTATGGGTATATGTAGCTTGGGTGAGTCTTTGTTGGTTTGGACTTGGTATGTTTAATATGGTAAATTGGGCATTGATTACGGATGTCATTGATTATTCTGAAATAAAAAATGGGGTACGAGAGGACGGTTCCGTATATGCACTATATTCTTTTGCGAGAAAATTAGGGCAAGCAGCATCAGCAGGGCTTTCTGGTGGATTATTAACATTAATTGGATATAATGAATTGACAGCATTTGAACCAAAAGTAACACTTGGAATTTATAATATTTCTACTTTAGTTCCAGCAGTGGGATTTTTATTACTTGCATTAGTTTTATGGTTTTGGTATCCATTAAAGAAAAAGAAAGTAGAAGAAAATGTAGCGATTTTAAAGAAAAAACACGAACAAGAAGAAAATAGTTTATAAATTATAAATATTTACTTTATAATTTCTTTTTAAGATTTTAGAAAAAATGTAGAAAATACTCAAAAGATATGTTAGAATTATTTTGATAGTTGATTTATAAGATAGATACAATGAATACAGTTATTGTGTTTTTCTTATGGTAAAATTGTTCTAATTATTTTATACATTAGAAGTGAAAATGCATTATTTTGGTGATAGAAAAGTACCTAAAAATGTAAAATAGCTTTTGTGGGATGGGAGAAAAGATGAAGTTTAAAAAGATACCAGATAAAAGTAAAATTGAGCATTTTGATTTTGAAAAAAGACCTAGATATCCTATTTTTTTGTTACACACGATAAGATATATATTATGTTATCCAGATTTAAAAAAGCGTGATTTTCATTGGAATAAATATGAAGTACAAGATTTGAAAGAGCCATATTTATTGTTATCTAATCATGCTTCTATGGTAGATTTTTTTGTTATGTTGAAAGCAACACATCCAGCCCGTCCAAATAATGTTATGACATTAGAGGGATTTAATACGTATACGGAACCATTAGCTCGTGCTGCTGGTATTCTTGGAACAAGAAAGTTTATTACGGATATTCATTTAATTAAAAACATGAAATATTGTATAGATGTATTAAAAAATGTATTTGTTCTTTTTCCAGAGGCGAGATATTCTTTAGATGGATGTACTTCTTTTTTACCAACTTCGTTAGGAAAGATGGTAAAAATATTAGGAGTTCCTGTTGTAGTTTTGACAATTCATGGTAATTTTGTAACTTGTCCTCAATGGAATAAGATTGATAAAAAATCTCATGTAGAAGCAGAATTAGTGCAAATTGTAACGGCTGAAGAAACAAAAACACTTTCTGCAAAAGAAATCAATAAGAGAATTGCAGAACATTTTAAATATGATGATTTTGCTTGGCAAAAAGAAAATCAGATTAAAATTGACCATCCAGAACGAGCAAAAGGATTACATGCGTTGTTATATAAATGTCCTTCTTGTAAAACCGAGGGCGAGATGGATTCGGAAGGCACAAAACTTTGGTGTAATTGTTGTAAAAAGACTTGGGAAATGGATGAGTATGGTCAGTTACGTGCATTAGAAGGAGAAACAGAGTTTGCTCATATTCCAGATTGGAGTAATTGGGAACGAGAGTGTGTAAGGGAAGAAATAGAAAACGGTACTTATTATTTTGAAGATGATGTAAGAGTAGAAACATTACCAGGTTCTAAAAAGTTTTATAAACAAGGTATGGGTAAATTGATTCAAACACCAGAAGAAACAAGAGTGGAATGTAATTATTATGGCGAACCTTATGTATTAAAACGTAGTGCAAAAGGTTTAGAAAGTATGCATATTGAATATGACTATTTAGGCCGTGGAGATTGTGTAGATATTTCGATTCCTGATGATAGCTTTTGGTGCTATTTGACAAAGAGAGATGCGATTACGAAAATTTCCTTTGCGACAGAGGAAATGCATAAATTGGCATTAAAGAAAAAAGAAGTAAAAAAAGTGGAAGAATAAATATATAATGGGCTATCGGAAAATAAAACGAGTGCTTTCCGATAGTCTTTTTATTTACAATAGTAAAAGGAGTTATAGATAACTTATGAGGTTAACGAAAAAAAGACGACGAAGAAAAAAAAGATATTTAGAATTTATTGTAATGATGGTTTTTTGTTTTATGGTAGGATATTGTGCTAGGTTTTTAATAGAAGAATGTCCAATAGTATTGTGGATTAGCCTTGGTATTTTTGTTATTTATATTCTTTTGTTGTTGGTAGGAATGACAATTTTAATGATACAAAAAAGACAAGAGATGGAACAAAAAATAGAAATGTTAGATGAGTTTGATGAAGAAGATTTTGTGGATGAAGAAGATTTGAAATTGGAGTGGATAGTACAATCATTTCATATAGGAGAACGAGTTTTTAGAAAAATAGAAAGCTGTTTTATTGTGATAGGTGGTATTTTTTTCGCTTGTTTTCTTGTGATTCAAATATTACCAAAAGAGGAAGCAGGAGTTTCTTTATCTGGAAAAGATTTAGAGGAAATTGTATTGCAAAACAATGCAAAATTATTAGAAGAAAATGAAGTATTACAACAATATTTAAAAAAGGAATATTATAAAAATGCAACCGAAGAAGAAAAGTTAAGAGTATTAACAAGTGTATTGATTACCGAAGCGACTTATTTAGGAATCGAAGCACCTACATTACGAATGGATGAATTAGCAGATAATTTAGGTGGTTATTATACACCAAAAACACATGAAATTATGATAAATCAAAATAGTATTTCAGAAGAAGAAAAAATATTAAATACATTATTACATGAGATGTATCATGCGTATCAATATACTTGCGTAAAACAATTAGATTTGACAGGAGATTTGTTGTGGGCAAAGAAAGTAGCACAGTGGAAAGAAGAATTTGAATCAAAAAATTTGGACTTAAATACAAACGAGGGAATGGTAGAATATTATACACAAAGCATTGAAGAAGAAGCAAGAAACTACGCAGAGCAACGAGTGGAAGTTTATTTATATTATATGGAAAATTAGAAAATAAGTAAGGAAATTGTTTTCGTTTTATGTTATGATGGTGATGTAAATATGAAAAATATAAATGGAGAAAGGAACTAAGAAAAATGAAGGAATATGTGAAAAAACAATTAGACAATGCACCAAAATTAACAATGGAAAATGCTCTTATAGTAGAAGCGTATGGAAAAGCATTAGAAAATTTACTTTGCATCAATACGGTTCCATGTTCTATGGATGTGTATAATAAAACAGGTTTATTAGATGAAAATTTACCTTTAATGATTCGTGCTGGTGGTGGTTATGAAACTCCATGGACAAGAGATGCTTCTGTAAATACAATGAATGCGGCTTGCTTTTTAGAACCAGAAGTAGCAAAAAATACATTATGGGTTGTTTGTGAGCGAGTAGATGGAAAGTTATGTTTTCAGTTAGATAATCAAAAATGGGATAAAATTGTGTGGGCAATTGGGGCATGGCAATATTTCCTTGCAACAGGAGATAAGGCATTTTTACAAGATGCTTATCATACAGTAAAAAATTCTTTGGAAGTATTAGAGCAGGTACAATTTAATGAAACGTATGGATTATTTACAGGTGGTTCTTTCTTTAATGATGGAATTACAGGTTATCCAAAAGCAGTACATGAGGAAGGAAAAGAATCTTCCTTTGTAGGTGACCATAAGCCTACGGAATATATTATGACATTAAGTACAAATTGTTTGTATTATGCATCTTATCGAATCTTGGAAAAAATGGTTGCTGTATTAGGTATTGAGGGAGAAAAAGAAAACTACATACAAAAAGGAACAAAATTAAAAAATGCAATCAATCAATTCTTATGGAATGAAAAGACAGGAAAGTATGATTATTTCTTATATCCAAACGGAACAATAGATGATTCTCAGGAAGGCTGTGGTGTTTCCTTTGCTTCTTTATTTGAATTAAATGAAGAAGCAAAAATAAGAAAAATGTTATCCGAATGTGTACGCAGTGAAGTAGGATTAGTATCTATTTGGCCTCCATTTGAGGGACTTTCTTCCTTAGAAAGACCAATTCGTCACAATAATTTAATTTGGACAATGGTAAATGGATATTTTGCAAATGCAGTAGCAAAGTATGGTTTATATGAAATTTTAGGAAAAGAAATTGAAAGTATGGCACAGTTAGCGATGGATAGTAAAGGATTTTATGAAATTTATAATCCAATGACAAAGAAACCAGACGGTGGCTGGCAAGTAGGTTGTCAGTGGGATTCTGTACCAAATCAAACTTGGTCTGCGACAGCATTTATTAGTAGTATTGTGTATGGTGTATTTGGTATTCGCTTGTCTGAAACAGGGATTTCCTTTCAGCCTTGTTTACCAGAAAACTTTGGAACAGTACAATTAAATGGTATTACATTTAGAAATATTACATTAGATATTAAATTACAAGGTGTAGGAAGTAAGGTCAAAGAAATTAAGATAAATGGAGAAAAAGAAGAAAAGATTTCATTTGAAAAAGAAGGAAATTATCAAGTAGAGATTGTACTAGAGAATAATTAATGAAGAAAACTTGGAAATTTAACTGAATAGCTACAATAGTAGCTATTCGGTTATGAGCAAGCAAAGATTGCGAATATCCGATTGACCTAAAGAAAGGAATATTCGAGTTTTTCTTTTATAAATATAGATTTTATGTTATAATGGTAACTGTTAAATTTGTTGAAAAATTATCAACAAAACAGAGACTATTGCATGGGAAGTTTTAGTACCTGATACAGTTGATGGTTGCAAATTTAACTAACAGGCTACTATGGTGGCGTGTTAGTTAGGAGTAAGTAGCAAAGAGGATTGTGAATATTCTTTAAAATTAATTTATTGGAGGAACGAAATGGGCAGATTAGATTTAGTAAATATCAAACAAGGTACAAAATCAGAGTATCGTTTTTCTCATGGTAATGCATTGCCAATGGTACAAAGACCTTTTGGTATGAATGCGTTTGTGCCACAGACAGAGCGTAAAGGTACTTGGTTCTATCATCCAGATAACAAGAGCTTGGAAGGTATTCGTATGACACACCAGCCAAGTCCATGGATTAACGATTATGGTACATTTTTAATGACTCCACAAAATGATGTGATTGCAAATAGTGCAGGTAGAGCATGGGGTGGTTTCCGTCCAAAAGAAGCAGTGATGACTCCTTCTTATATGAAGGTTCGTTTCCTTCGTTCTATGTGTGATTTTGAAGTAGCTCCAACAGACAGAGGTGCAGTATGTCGTTTGACATTCTCTACAGACCGTAAGTCTTGTTTATCTATGTTCCCAGTAATTGGAAGTTATGAATATACGATAGTTCCAGAAGAAAATAAGATTATTGCTTCTACTACCGGCCATTCTTATGATATTGCAGTTAATTTCAAGATGTACTTTGTAATGAAGTTTAAAGATGGTGATGTTGATTTTGAAGCTACTCGTGTAGTAGGCGAAAATGGCACAGAAAAGAATGCATTACATATTTTCTTAAATAAGCAAGTAGTAGAATATGAAATTGGTACTTCTTATATTTCTGCTGAAATTGCAGAAGCTGTGATTGGTCGTGAAATTAATGGTCGTTCTTTAGAAGAAATTCATGCTGAAAATGATGAAATTTGGGAAGAAAGACTTTCTAGAATTGATGCAGAATTTGATGATAAGGAAGTAGAAAAGACATTCTATACTTGTTTATGGCGTACTTTCTTATATCCACAGAAGTGTTATGAATACGATGCAGATGGAAAGATTGTTCACTTTGTACCATTCGATGGTAGCGTAAAAGAAGGTATTCGTTATACAGCAAATGGTTTCTGGGATACTTATCGTACCGTATATCCATTATTTACCATGATTGCTCGTGATGAATTTGCAGAAATGTTAGAAGGTTTCATCAATGAGTATGAAGATTGTGGTTGGCTTCCACGTTGGCTTGGCTTCGGTGAAGTTGGCTGTATGCCATCTACTTTAATTGATGCTGTTATTGCTCATGCTGTAGTAAATGGTATCGGAAATCGTGCTCTTTGGGAAAAAGCGTTAGAAGGTATGTTAAAACATGCAAATAATAATGCTCCTCGCGATTGCTTCGGACGTAATGGTGCAGAATCTTATTGCAAGTATGGTTATGTTCCTCGTGATGAACACAAAGAATCTGTAAACTTAACATTAGATGCAGCTTATGGTGACTGGTGTATCGCTACTGTGGCAAAAGAATTAGGACGTGATGACCTTGTAGAAGAATATATGCGTCGTGCAAAGAACTACAAGAATTTATTTGACCCTGAAACTGGATTTATGCGTGGAAAAGATAAAGATGGTGTTATGGCTGATAACTTTGACCCTTGTAGCTGGGGTAAGGAATATACAGAAGCAGCAGCATGGCAGACATTATTTGCAGTACCACATGATTTAGAAGGTTTAGCAGACTTATTCGGTGGAAAAGATGCTTTCCTTGCGAAGTTAGATGAGTTCTTTGCAACTCCTCCTGTATATCGTGTCGGTGGTTATGGTGAAGAAATTCATGAAATTTCTGAATTTTCTGCATTAAATTATGGACAGTGTGCAATCAATAACCAGCCATCTTTCCATATTCCATATATTTATGCTTATTTTGGAGAAACAGAAAAAGCTCGTTACTGGGTACACAGAATGGCATTAGAAGTATTCTCTTATGAAGCTGATGGTTTCCCAGGTGATGAAGATAACGGAACTATGGCAGCTTGGTACTTGTTTGCTTGTATGGGTATGTACCCAATGTGTCCAGGTAAGAAGGAAATGGTAACAATTCCTGGTCTTGCAAAAAAATATACAATTAAAGAATTATCAGATAA
>CALASV010000136.1 GCA_937888895.1 uncultured Clostridia bacterium
CATCAGATGATATAGTACCAGTACCAGCTATATTTCTACCTTTAATAATATCAATATCACTTATAGCATTATAAATTGTAAGAGTAAGCATAAGTCCACCAGATGCACCTGATTCACTATTTTTAAATTTAACATCAATATCAGGATCAATACTATAATCATATTCAGTAACAATAATTACACCTATTACCTTAACATTATTTTCAAGTATTATTTTACTTTCTACTTCAATTTCTTTATTATCTCTTTCTACTCTAAACGTAATAAAATCCCCAACTTCTTTATTACTAATTATTTTCTTAATATAAGAAACACTAGTATCATTATTTCCATCTACCTCTTTGATAACATCTCCTATTTTAAGTCCATTATCCATAGTAGTAGCAATAACAACATCTCTTTTATTTTTGATAGTTATACTTTTACCAGCTTCAGTATAAGCTACCAAAATAGCAGTATCAAGAGAATTATCACGCATAATCTTATTTCTCTTCTCTATTTCTTCGGCATTTTCATTAGATATCTGTCTCTCTTCTTTCTTCTCAATATCCCAATTATCTTTTAATTTAGCATATACTGTTTCATCTTTAGTTTTAGCTTTTCTACTTTTTCTTTATCCCATTCTATGTGTTTTTCTATTAATGATATTAAATATAGATAATAATTAAATGTGGAAATACAACAAGATTCTTTTAATTTAGATTCGTTGTAAATTAATTCAATTAAATCAATAGTGTTAATAAATTTGTCTATATTTTTTATTTTTGTTAATGAGTTTTGATTTGCAGTTTCATCAAAGACATAATATATATCTTTCTCATAATAAAAATTAGAGCAATTATTCAAATATTTATATGTAGTGTATGTATCTTCAAAATTATTAAACTCCACAAAACTATCTTTGTTTAATTTTTCTCTTCTAAATATTTTTAGAAATAGTGGTCCAAAAAGAAAATAATCATTAATTTCTTCAATATTATGCATACCTGGTGTTATTTCTTTACTAAAACAATTAACAATTTTGTTGCCATTATTTGTAATATCTAATACATCAAACATTAATATATCTATATTATTTTCATTAAATTTGTTATTTATCTCCTTTAATACATTGTTATCAGATAAATAGTCATCACTATCACAGAATGCTATATATGTACCCCGTGCAATGTCAAGCGCAGCATTTCTCGCCTTGGACACCCCACCATTTTCTTTATGAATCACTTTTATAATGTTAGAATACATTTTTGCAAACTCATCTGCTATTACTCCTGTCTTATCCGAAGAACCATCATTTACAATCAATAGTTCGGTTTCTTCCTTATACTTTGTATGCAACATGGAACTAACACATCGTTTCAAAAAATGTTCTGCATTGTAAGCTGGTATTACTATGGTCAGAAGTTTTTCTTTTTCCATTACACTCTCCGTTTTACTGCATTCCATAAATTAAAAAATAAATACCATGCACTTGTTACTACTGACATTTGTTCTTGTACCCGATACATATTCCAAGTTCCTAATACAGCTTTCCATTTATTTGAAGAATACGAATTAGAATGTCTCCGATACACCGACAATGCTTCATCTAATCCATAAGCTATGTATCCATGTTTTAAAATCTTCCACCATGTTGCTGTATCTTCTCTTGTACAATTTTCTGGCATTAACAAAAGATTCGTTGGAATCTTTCCTCTATCAAACATAACTGTAATTGTAGAAATTGTAGTATTTTTTAATGCTTCTTTATAAGAAATTTCATTTGGAACATGCACCACTTTTCCATTGCGTATTGCTTGCTCATTCGCAAACTCATATCCAGTAAAAGAAAATGCACAATTTTTTTCTTTCATAAACTTCAACTGTTTTTCCAATTTATTTTTATCCCAAATATCATCTGCATCTAAAAAAGTTAAATAGTTTCCTTTTGCAATTTGAATCCCTTTATTTCTTGCTATCGCAGGTCCTTTATGTTTGGTAAGAGAAATAATTTCAAATGGTTGTGTTATACCATTTGTTTTCCAGTCTTCTCTTATCCTTTTCAATATCATAAGACTATTATCTGTAGAATTATCATCCACACAAATAATTTCCCAATTTTTATAACTTTGATTTTGTACTGATTGAAGTGTTTCTCTTAAATAAGAAGATGCATTATAAACAGGTATTACAATACTAATTTCTATATCTTTTGTCATGTTTTTTCTCCACAGACTACATTTTCTATTTATGACAACTCATCTATTTTTTGAGTTTTTTAAAAATTTCATTTCACAAATATTTTTTTATTTATGACAATGAAACTCTTTGCAACGACTATGTTTTGTCGTTCTATTTTTACATTAACTCTCAGCACAACGAAACCTTTTTGGTTTTCTTTGCCTGTGGCACGAAATCGTGTCAGAGACGGGTGGCACTGTACCCAAAGAACCAATGAAACACCGATTCCTTTGCTTTGTTACCAAAGCATTTATGTGTTATCGGAAATACCTCCGTATAACTACCTAAGTCCAATAAGTAAGAAACATCTTACCTATATTTTTTGCCGCATTGTAAGCTGCGTTTCCACTATGCCCATTCGGACATAAAAATAATTTTCCTCCAAAATACCTATAATTTGCTCGATGTCCTTCATTATATTTTTTAATTTTAGAACCACACTCACTACAAGTATCGGAAATATGATGTGGTCGTATGGAAGTAACTACAATTCCTTTCAAAAACGCTTTATATTTTAGTTTTTTTATAATAGACCTACCAATCCAACGGTAATTATCTGTACTCATATATTTTTTATTACTAAAATCAATCGTTTCTTCATAATTAGGTACTACAATTACTTTAATTCCCTGTTCCACACAGTATTCTACAATTTGACAACTAATACTTTGAGCATAATAATTATTAATTTCATGAAGTTTTTGATACAAATTTTTACTTTCTCTGAAAGCCGTGCATTCTACTTCTTGCTTTTTATATCTACGACTTTTTTGACTTTTTCCAATTTGTTCTAACACTCTTTTTCGCTGATGTTCTTTCTGTTTTCCACCTAAAAATAATTTCTGCTTTACAACCACTCCCTCTTTAGACAAAATAACAGCTGCTGCCATTACATGATAATCGGGAAATGATACTGCACAAATATATTCTTCCTGCTCCATTCGTTCTTTGATTGTCCGAATATCACATATTTCAAATGACAAAGGAACATTCAGCCATGCTTCTTTTGATTTTAGAACAAGAAAAGGAGACATCTTTTTTGCTTCTTTTGGAAAAGGTCTACTGAAAGCAAAAGGATATGTTACCCACTTCCAAGTTTCGCCTGTAAATAATTTCAATTCAATAGAAGTTTCCGTAAAGTTTTGATACATTCCTTTATATAAAGTAAAAGGACAATTCGCACAAATTTCTTCATATATATTATTCTTGCTATCATTTTCTTCTACCCATGGATTATAAAAGGTACATCGTCTCATTAGGGTAATTGCTGCATTAATAGCAGAACGCCTAAAATACAAAGGAATTTTAGGAAAATCCACCATAGGATAGGGCACTACAATACCTTTTTCTTTCATTTCTTTTGTTCCAATACATTTTTCTTCTAATGCACGAAGTAAAAGAAAATCTGATAATTCTAACAATTCTCTTTCTTTTATTAATACTTCAAAAAAATGAGCTACTACTTTTGTATATAATTGTTTCGTTTGTTGTAACCATTCATAATGCCTTTGATACAATCGCACTTGATAAGTTACTATGCCATGTCCTGTTTTTACTTTATTTTCTTGTCCCATAAATTTTTATCATACCATATTAGTTTTCTTTATTAGCAAAATAACCGTTTTTCTATTTTTCTTGAAACGTCAATTGCCTATTTTTTAGTTAAATTACCTCTAAAAATGTTACATTTTATTAGAAAATGTAACATTTTTTTTGATAATGCTTATTATAAAGGCTTTTTCGCTTGTCTGTCAATAGTAATTTCTCGCTTTTTTTCTAAAAATCAACGCTTTTTTGGCTTCTTTGAACCTGTAAACCCTTTGTTTTAGCGTGTTTCAAGAAAATGTTACATTTTCTAATAAAATGTAACATTTTTCTGTAAATATATGTTATTTCTTTTTTATAAGATTCCCATAAAAAATATAATTGCTAAAATAACTGGTAGCACAAATGTCATATACCCTCTCATCCATTGTGCTATTTTGAGACCTATGCCTTCATTTGCTTCTTTTATAAAGTTTTTCCAACCCCAACCATACTTTGTTGTACAAAACAATACAAAAGTTAAGGAGCCCAAGGGAAGAATTAGACTACTTACCACAAAATCTTCTAAATCCATAATGTTACTTCCTATACCAAGGGGTTCTACCGATTTCCATACATTAAATCCTAATATACATGGAATAGAGAAACAAAACAGAATCATTCCATTGATAAGACTTGCCTTTCTTCTTCCCCAGCCAAACAAATCAATCGTACAAGAGACAAGATTTTCAAATACAGCTAAAACAGTAGATAATGCTGCAAAAGACATAAACAAGAAAAATAAACTGCCCCAAATTCTTCCAAAGGGAAGATGATTGAATATATTTGGTAATGTGATAAATATCAAACTTTTTCCACTGTCTACTCGTACTCCATAAGCCATACATGCTGGAAAAATAATTAATCCTGATGCAAATGCTACAAAAGTATCTAACATTGCTACATTAATAGCTTCACCTAAAAGAGCACGTTCTTTTCCAATATAGCTTCCGAATATCGCCATACTTCCCATACCTAGACTTAATGTGAAAAATGCTTGATTCATTGCTCCAACAATAATATTACCAATTCCAATCTCTTTCATTCTTGAAATATTTGGTAACAAATAAAATTTAAGTCCTTCTGTACTACCTTCCATAAAAATACTATTACAAGCCAATACAACCATAATCGCAAGTAACGCAACCATCATCCATTTTGTAATCCGTTCTAATCCATTTTTTAAACCAATAGAACAAACTACTATAGCTAATCCTATTGTTATTCCAACAAAAAAAAGTAATAAGATAGGATTCTCTAACATTGTTTCATAAAGAACATAAATTTCTTCTGTACTTTTACCAACAAATTTTCCTTGCATAGTATCTATAAAATATTGCAATAACCACCCTGCTACACTTGTATAAAACATCAATAAAATATAATTTCCAATAAAAGCAACTATTCCATGCCAATGCCACTTACTTCCTTTCGGTTCTAACTCCTGATATAGTTTTACTGGACTCTTTTGTGCTGCTCTACCAACAGCAAACTCCATTGTCAATACAGGAACTCCAAGTACAATAAGAAAAAACAAATAAATCAATACAAAAGCTCCTCCACCATACTGTCCTACCATATATGGAAACTTCCATACATTTCCTATTCCAATTGCACACCCTGCACTAAGTAAAATAAACCCAAGCCTACTTCCTAACTGTTCTCGTGGCATATTTTAAAAATCTCCCTATTCTTATTATAATTTTTTACTACAACAACAATTTACATTTATCATAAATAACACAAAAACATTAACTATGTTATATTCATTCTTGGTAAAAAAATTAAAAACTATTCTATTTTTCCACAAAAAAAGAATGTTGCAAAATAAAAAACTTAATCAAAATATAGTTATTACATTTAATAATCCTACTATATTTTGCAAAAAGAATTTTTTTACAACATCCCCACTATATATTATTTAAAAATAACGCATCTTAGCTTCAGAACTTATTGGTGGATTTTTCGGACATTCTCCAACATCTTCATGAAATGCTGCCTTAACTCCACCTAACAATAATTTTGCACATTGTGGACAATATCTACCATATCGAATTGCACAACCACATCTTTCACATTGAAGATAGAAAGTTGAATTTTCGATAATTTCTAATCTTCCTTTTTTCAAAAAGAATTCAATGACATCAAGTCGTACTCCTGTACTTTCTGCAATAATAGCCGCCGCACAAGGTCCTTGTTCTTCTAAAAACGATTTTACCTTTCCAAAATCATCCATAACTTCATTTTCACAGCGTTCACACTTATATTTACCACTACCAATATAAAATAATTTTCCCTTACATCTTGAACAAGAAATAGGACGACTTTCTAAAATAACAGCTTCCACTTCTCGTTTACCCAATTCCACCATAATAAACACCTCCAACCCATTTCATTTCTCTTATATTGTACTATAAGATTTTTTTCAAAGCAACTAATCTTTTTCTAAATTCCTTTTTTACAAAAAAATAATTGATTTCTTTTCTCACTTTTATTATAATAACGATATCTTTATTATTGAATTAAGTTCATGATAAAAATTTAGAAACAATAACATTACAGTTTAATCAAATAGTTATAATGGTAACTATTCAATTATGAAACTGCAATAAAGAAACAAGCACATTATAGAAGAAAGGAAAGGTTTATTATTATGGATTGTAATAAAAGACCAGATACAATGGAAAGAATCACTACTCCTGAATTAGCAGTTGCTTTTATTGAAGAACAAGTTGCTGCTGTACGTGAACAAGTAGGTGACAAAAAAGTATTATTAGCATTATCCGGTGGTGTAGACAGCTCTGTTGTTGCTGCACTTTTAATCAAAGCAATTGGTAAGCAGTTAGTTTGTGTTCATGTAAATCATGGTTTAATGCGTAAAGGAGAAAGCGAACAGGTTGTAGAAGTTTTCCGTAACCAATTAGATGCTAACTTAATTTACATTGATGCTACCGACCGTTTCTTAGACAAGCTTGTTGATGTAGAAGAACCAGAAACAAAGAGAAAAATTATCGGTGGCGAATTTGTTCGTGTATTTGAAGAAGAAGCTCGTAAATTAGAAGGCATCTCTTTCCTTGCACAAGGCACCATTTATCCTGATATTTTAGAAAGTGATGGTGTAAAAGCTCATCACAACGTAGGTGGACTTCCTGAAGATATGCAGTTTGAAGGTTTAGTAGAACCTGTAAAATTATTATATAAAGATGAAGTTCGTGTAGTAGGTAAAGCACTTGGACTTCCTGTTTCTATGGTTGACCGTCAGCCATTCCCAGGTCCAGGACTTGGCGTTCGTTGTACTGGTGCTATCACAAGAGACCGTCTTCACTCCCTTCGTGAATCTGATGCTATTTTAAGAGAAGAATTTGATAATGCTGGTCTTACTGACAAAGTATGGCAGTTCTTCACTGTAGTACCTGATTTCCGTTCCACTGGAGTTCGTGATGGTAAACGTGTATTTGACTGGCCAGTTATCATTCGTGCTGTCAATACAGTAGATGC
>CALASV010000137.1 GCA_937888895.1 uncultured Clostridia bacterium
CAAGTCCTGCTAGAAAAATGAAAAACACTAATCGAAGTACACCTGCTAAATCTAATGTTCCAAGGGTTAATCCATCAATAATATCACCTGTAAACTCTGGAATATATAGATTTAGAAAATCTACTACAAATAATGTAATAATACCTGCAATGTAAGCCCCTATATGTCGTTTGACATACTTTAAAATACTTTTTGGAAATTTCTTCTTTTCCTTGTTCTTTTGCATCCCCACATAAACCCTTCCTTTCCATCATCATTTTCTTTCTATTCACATTGTATTATCTCTAGCCATAACTCTCTTTGTGTCCATGTGAATAACATCATCCTTTGTTAATTTTTTACGTTCCACTAATTTCTTTGTATATGGATGTTTTGGGTGTTCAAAAATATCTTCTGTCTTACCTTCTTCTACTAATTCCCCTTGATATAAAATCATGACTCTATCACAAATTTGTCGAATCACCTCCATATCATGAGATACAAATAAATAAGACATTTGATGTTCTTCTTTCAACCGATACAATAGCTTTAAAATTTGCCCTTGTACCGTTACATCCAATGCAGACACCGGCTCATCTAACACAACGATGTCTGGCTTTTGTATAAGTGCTACTGCAATCGCTACTCTCTGTCGTTGCCCACCAGATAATTCTCTTACATAACGGTCTATATGCACTTCGTCTAATTCTACCTCTTTTAGTGCATCTATGACAAGTCTTTTTCTTTCTTTTTTTGTAAAACCACCTTGAATTTTTAATGGTTCTTCTAAAATCCAACCAATCTTTTTCGCTGGATTTAAACTACCATACGGGTCTTGAAATACCATACGAGGATGCTTTGTACCCTCTGCTCTCCAAAGAGTCCCCTTTGTTAATGGAATCAATCCAGTAATTGCCTTTGATAAACTAGATTTTCCTGAACCACTTTCCCCTACCAAACCTAAAATTTCACCTCGATGTAATGTAAAAGAAACTTGATTTACTGCCTCTGTTATCGTTTTCTTTCCAAAAATAGAAGTTTCTTCATATTGTATAACAGCATTTTCTAATCGCAATAAAGGTTCTTGCTCTGTTCCTTTTGATTCAGCTAAAATAACACCCTTGGATGCTAAAATCAACTGTTTGGTATATTCTTCTTTTGGGTTTAAAAAGATTTCTTTTGTTGTCCCCATTTCCACAATCTTACCAGATTTCATCACAGCTACTCTATCACAAAGACTTGCCACTAAAGAAAGGTCATGAGAAATAAATAAAATTGAAGTCCCATACGTTTTTCTATAATAAGATAATAACTCCAATACAATTTTCTCTGTGGACGCATCTAACGCTGTCGTAGGTTCATCAGCAATCAATAACTTCGGCTTACAAATCATTGCCATCGCAATCATAACACGTTGTCTCATACCACCAGATAACTGATGTGGATATTTTTTCAATAAATCTTCGGTATCTTTCAACCCAGCTTCTGTTAATGCTTCCATCACTCTTTGTTTACGTATTTCCTTGTCCTTATAAACACCTTCTTTATCATGCAATAGCAAACATTCCTCCACTTGCGTTCCAATCGCAAGTACTGGATTTAACGAAGTCATTGGTTCTTGAAATATCATCGAAATTTCATTTCCACGTAACTCCTGCCATTCTTCTTGTGTTAGTTTACTTAACTCCCTCTCATTAAAAAAAAGTTGTTCCGCAAAAGAAACAACTCCTTTCGGTAATAACTTTAGTAAAGCAAGAGAAGTCATACTCTTACCAGAACCTGACTCCCCTACAAAACCAAAAATTTCTCCTTTACCAATCGCAAAGCTAATCCCATGAACAAGCTGTTTCTCCTTTGACACTTCAATATTCAAATTCTTTACATTCAATAACATAGTTCTTTCCTCACTACATTTTATTTCTAATCCCTTGATACCAATCCTAAGCCTAGTGTAAGTGCCAATATCGTCAAGCCCGGTGCTAGTGCATACCACGGTGCATTCCACAAATATCCTTGTGCCTCCGACAACATTCTCCCAAGACTTGGGTCAGGTTGTGTCACTCCAAGTCCCAAATAACTCATTCCTGCTTCTGACAAAACAGCGTTTTGAAATCCAACTAATAAGGAAGTTGCTAATACTGTTTTAATATTTGGTAATATATGAAAAACCAAAATTCTTATATTACTTGCACCCATCAATTTTGCATTTTTTACATAATCTAACTCTTTTTGTACTAATACTTCACTTCGTACTACACGGGCAAAACTTGGAATAAATACAATGCCAAGTGCTAAAATCAAATTGTAAGTTCCTGGACCTATTACTGCTACAAAACAAATCGCTAATAACACACTTGGAAACGCAGCTAATACATCGGTCATACGCATAATAATCGCATCTAATATACCACCATAGTATGCTGTAATTGCTCCTAAAAAACTCCCTATCAACGCACCAATGAAAACAACACTAATTGCAATAAAAAAACTTGTCGATGCTCCTTCTAATACACGGCTAAAAATATCTCTACCAAAAGGGTCTGTTCCAAATAAATGAGAAAAACTTGGTGCTTGATTTTTTTCTAATACATTCATTTCATTCGGAGGATAAGGTGTATAAAAAAGTCCAACAAAAGCCATACTTATGACAAGAAAAATTAAAAAATATCCAATAATTACACTATAATTTACTTTTTTCTTCATCTTAACTTCCTCATCCTTTTACTCTTGGGTCAAGTTTTTGATACAAAATATCTGCTGTTGTATTCATTAATACTACAACAGATGCCATATAAAGTACAATTGCTTGTACGACAGGATAATCTCTATTAGAAATGGAGTTAATTAACAATCGTCCAAGCCCCGGAATATTAAATACTTGCTCTACTACAATACTTCCTGCCATAACATCGGCTATCATCATCGCTAACATCGTCACAACAGGCAACATTGCATTTTTCAATACATGATGTAATAATACCCTTTTCTCCGAATTTCCTTTTCCACGAGCTGTTCTAACATAATCTAGCTTCATTTGTGCTACTACAGTATTTCTAATATAACGTACCATCGTTGCTGTTTTCGGAATAGCAACAGCTACTGCTGGTAAAATTAAAAAACTTAAAAATCCAAGCAAATCTTCTTTATAACTTACATAACCACCAACTGTAAATAAAGAAAGAACAATGCCAAATATAAAAGTCAACAAAATACCTAAGAAAAATTGTGGAATTGCCATACCAATTTGCGATAATATCATAATAATTGTATCAAGAACTCCCTCTGGTTTTCTTGCACCAAGTAAACCAAGAGGGAATGCTACTACTACTACAAAAATCATCGCATATAATGCTAATGTAATAGTTACAGGAAGTCTTTGTGCTACTAACTGTTTTACTGGTAAATGATACTGCGTAGACTCTCCAAAATCTCCCTGTAAGGCAGAGAACAACCAATCTGCATACTGTACTGGAATCGGACGATTTAAGCCAAGCTCCTCTCGTAATGCTTCTACAACAGCCTCATCAGCATCTAAGCCAAGAGAGGAAAGTGCTACATCTCCCGGAATAAAGGAAAAAGCAAAAAAACTTAAAAATGAAATAATAAGCAAAGTGATAAATAATGTTCCTATTTTTTTTGCAATAAATTTCACTTTAATATCTCCTCTATTCTTTATAATAAATCAATGACATATCTTGTGCAAAGACTGGATAAAATGTGTAGCCACCCAAGTCTTTATTAACTGCTGTAAGAAGTGCTGGGTCTTGTAAGTAGACACTTGCTGCTTCCGTTGCCAGTAAGCGTTGGAGCTGTTTATAGTAAATAACTTTCTCGTTTTCGTCTACTGTACCTACAGCGAGTGCAAATACTTCGTCAAATTCTTCATTTTCATAATTGACAAAGTTATTACTTGAATTTGATACATATCGTTTCAAAATATCGCTTGGTGCTAAGTTAGAGTCTAAACCAATAATCGTTGCTTGGTAATCTCTTGCACTGTATACATCCGATAACCAAGTAGCCCATTCGATTGGTTCAATCGTTGCTGTAATTCCTACTTTCTTTAATTGTTCTACAATGACTTGTGCTGTATCCATATGGTATTGATAGTTGGATGGCACAGTAATCGTAATCGAAAGTCCATTTTCATACCCTGCTTCTTTTAATAATTTTTTTGCTTGTTCTACATTGTAATTGTATGTTTCTACATTTGTTTCATAATACTTTTCTAAACCCGGAAGCATATTGCTATAAATCATCGTACCTCTACCACCAGATAACATATCCAAAATTTCTTGACGATTGATAGCATAACAAAATGCTTGTCGAACTCTTACATCATCAAATGGTGCTGTTTTATTATTTAAAAACAATGCTTGCACTAAATTCATACTTCCTGTTTCAATTGTATAATTTCCTTCTAATAAAGTAGCCTGTTCATTTGTCAAATATGGAAATACATCAATTTTATTCGCCATTAACTCTAAAAATGCAGCATCTGTATTTGCATAAATCTTAAATGTTACTTTATCAAGATATGCAGGTGTTCCATAATAATCCTCAAACTTTTCCACTACAAAACTCTCTAAAGGAGCATAAGAAACAAAACGAAATGGTCCCGTTCCGATAGGTTTTGTTGCTTGTGCATTATAATCATGAGGAATAATCGCACAAGTTAAATAAGGGATTAACTCAGTATTTGCTTGTGATAACTGTAACTGAATCGTTTGTTCATCTACAGCCACTACATCTGAAATAACAGAAAGTGCAGACTCTACTAATACATTCGGGTCCATGACCTCTAGTAAACCAGCACAGCGTTTCAGCGAATATACAACATCATCCACAGTAACGATATCTCCATTATGGAATTTCACATTATCGCGAAGTGTAAATGTATATGTCATCGCATCTTCTGAAATAACATAACTTTTCGCTACTGCTTCTACAAAATTTCCGTTTTTGTCTGGCTTTACTAAGCCCTCAAAGACATTAAACAGAACTTCATCGGTTCCTGCCGCAACTGCAACATGTGGGTCAAGACTGTCCAAATCCTGTGTGATTCCTACAACAATACTATTTGTAGGAGTTCCAGAAGAACTATTGCCCGAACTGCTTTCCTTATTTGTACCATCTTTGCACGCACAAAGTACAGTCATTAGAAAAGCAAAAAGTAAGGTAAGAAGTAATTTTCTTCTCATAACAATCCTCCTTGTAAAAAATATTTTATTGCACGCATATCATACAGCAAAATTTTAAATATCGCAAGTCCTGTTTTTTCGTAAAATAATACCAAACATTTTTTTATAAAAACTTTATATTATCTTAATCATGTATCACCATTTATCTAAATCAAATAAGCACTATTACTAAAATATTTCCTTTTCTTGAATGTTTTCCCTTCCTGTTTCATATAAATAACTATCCTTAATCGTAACCCTTTTGGGAGGTAGTTCCTTATGAAACAAAATATTATTTCTCTTGTCAAAGGTCTTTTATTTTCTGCTATACTTCTTACAGCACTTATTTTTTTCCTTGCTTTCCTTATGTATAAAACACAATGGACAGATTCTACTATGTCCACTCTTGTTATTGTAGTGTATTGTTTATCTGCATTTATTGGAAGTTTTTATTTTGCAAAACATACACCAAAACGCCGTTTCCTTTGGGGACTATTGTTTGGTGTTATCTTTTTTCTACTATACGTTGCTGTAGTATTGTCTCTTACCTTTTCCTCTGGATTTTCTATCGAAAGATTGCTAACTTTTTTAGCCTTTTCTTTAGTAGCTGGGTGCTTTGGAGGTATGTTCAGTTAATAAATACATACTTCAACAATAAAAAACTTTTTATACGATATTTCATAATATTTAATGACTTCTCTTAACAGTTCATTTATAATAAAAAATAAACTTTATATATCGCATTTTTCATGGAATACTATTATTACATTTTTTGAAAGAACTCAAGAATAGAAAGGAATTTTTATGAAATATATTGATTTACACGTTCATTCTACTGCTTCGGATGGAACACTTTCTCCTTCCGAAGTTGTAGACCATGCCGTTTCTCTTTCTCTATCTGCTTTTGCTCTTACTGACCATGATACAGTAAAAGGAATTTCTGTTGCCAAAGAGAGAGCTTCGTATTACAAAGCAAATGGAACTCCTATCGAAGTTTACTCTGGTGTCGAAATTTCAGCAGGCTATAAAGAAAAAGACATTCATATTCTTGGTCTATTTGTAGATGAACATAATGAATTATTGAACCAATCTTTAGAAAAAGCCTTAGCAAACCGTAATCAAAGAAATGATAAAATCATAGAACGATTTGCAACACTTGGCATTTGTATTACAAAAGAACAATTATTAGAAGATACACCTGACTCTGTCATTACAAGAGCACACTTTGCTAGAGTACTTTATAAAAGAGGAATTACTACTTCGATTCAAGAAGCATTTGAAAAATATCTTAGTGATACAGCCCCTTGTTACGTTCCAAGAGAATATATGACACCAGAACAAGCTATTGGACTTATTTTAAAAGCAAATGGTGTTCCTATTTTAGCACATCCACTCTTGTATCATCTCCCACAAGAAGAACTTTATAACCTTATCAAACGATTAAAAAATGCTGGTTTAAAAGGACTTGAAGTATATTATTCCTCTAACAAAGGACAAGATGAAGTAAACTTAAAAGCGCTTGCCTCTCATTTTAATTTAATTGCTTCTGGTGGGTCTGACTTTCATGGTAGTGTAAAACCACAAATTGAATTAGGAATAGGAAAAGGAAATTTGAAAATTCCTTACTCGGTATTACAAAATTTATTAAATATCAAACAATAACCATTCTGTTATTTATAAAAAGTAATCTTTATAATATCTAGTCAGATGGAGTTTTCAAACTCCATCTGACCAAAATCTATCATTCTTAAAAATTCTAAAAAAGGTAAAATTCATTTACAAAGAATATTGAAATTTATCCTTTAATATAAGTTCAGCATTATACACCGACTTCTCAATTTCTATCTTATTAATACTATTGATATCTTCTTCCCTTTCCGCTTTTAACACTAATTCCACTTTACACATATTATAAAGTAATCCAACGAGCAGTACTGTACTTTCTGTAATCATTTTTTCTTTTTTCGTAAATTTTTTCCAATCCGTATGTTCAAGTGTTGTTACTATATAATTGAACTCATCCAAATACTTTTGGTAAACAGATTTTACAGAAGATAGCACTTCATAATACTTTTTAGAAGTAGTACATAAATCAACCAAATAATTACAAATTGTATTTATTTTTTCTTCTTCCTTTTGCACTTGTTCTTTTGTCTTTTCTGCTTTATCAAATACTTTCATTCCTGCAAAATTAAAAATAAAACCACCTACTAACAATCCTGCTCCTAAAGTAGTGACTCCTAAAATAGTAGTACCTAGAGCCATTCCTCCTCCACCAACAGCAATTGCTCCTCCACCTAAAGCTGCTAAAGTAGCATTTGTAAGTGCTGCTCCACTTAAAGAAGCAATTGCTGTTCCTGTAGATGCTGTTCCTAATGCCATGACTGCTGCCGTAGTTGCTCCTGCTGCTGCAAACCCACCTGCTGTACCTAAACCAGCACCACCAAGTCCACCAAGAAGTACACCTGCACCAATAGAAACTTCTTTAATTTTCTCTCCATCATATGTAGATAGAACAATACCTTTCTTATAATAATTCTCAAAAATTGGTTTATTTTTAATCTTCTCAAAGCTATCAGAAAAAGTCTGAAAACTATGTAAAATTTCCAATTCCAATTTACCTAAATCGTCCATAGCTTCACTTGTAATTTTATTTTCTTGTTCCAAACGCTCTATATTATCCTTATGTTGTCTTTCTATTTCATGATTAATATCATTTGCTCCTTTCATTTTTATAGCACCATTTACCCCTGCACCAATTCCTGTTGCTCCTGCAATTGCAGCTCCAATTCCTAAAACCAATGGTAATGCCATATAACTCTCCATTCCTTTCCCTTTATTTAAGTACAATCTACAATACTAACTATTTGATTATAAGTAACAAAGTATATTACGAATATCCAATTGACGCAATCTATTCCATAAAAAATATCATTAAAATTTCAATACGCTAGAACTATCTTTCATAAATGTATCAAAATCTCCACTATATGGAAGTGATATACCAAGTTTCTTATATTCATTTTTTAACAATATATTCAAATCTTCTTCATTATTTGTTTTTTCTAATAATGAAATCATGGTATGATATTGTTCTGTTTCTTTCCTAAAACTTTCAAAATCAATTTGTTCCAATTTAGATAAATACAATGACAATTCTTCATTAATTCTAATATAAGCATCTAATTGCTTTTGAAGCGAAAAACTAATTCCTAATCGAATACATACTTCCCTAAATACTAAAGATAATAATCGATACCATGCAATCATATTAAATCTTAAAAAGAAATGAACTATATTTCCACTAGAGCGAATAATAGCATCTGCCCCATCCATTAAACATAACATTCCATCACCAATCAATAACATCACTCTAAGGTCATCCTGTTTTTTTGTAGGAATACATTTACTAATAGGTTTTTTATAACAAAAATATTGCCTTATAGCCCAAGCTAACTTAATTGACAAATCACATAACACTACTGGAATGGCCATTGTAAGACCAAATCTTGCATCATATCCTTCTTGAAATACTTTTGTTGCCACTACTGACAATGTATTTCTATGTTGTCCAACAGGCAAACTTCCAAATTCGCACAATTGAAACAATTCATAAAATGGAATAACAATACCACTACCACGCCCTGCTGCACCAGAACTTCCAGCAATATCTGACATAATATGTCCAAACCAATTCGCAATACCACAAAACAATTTTGAAATAAAGTCATGTCCTTGCAATTCATAAGTATCTGTTTTTACTGTAATCAACTGACCACCACTAAAAAAAGAAGAAGTAGAAGTAAATTGATTTAATATGGAAAAAAATAAACCTATCATATCAGGAGCATGAGATAATGACTTCATATGATGATTTTTTGCAGACAGTCGAAATAGTCCACCTACATCTACAGAACTTCTTTGGTCATAATTGACAGGAAACTTTTTTTCTAAAAAATTTATTGCACTTTTTACATTATGCTCATTCCCAATTTTAGGAGACCATCCACAGGTCTTCGCAAATACCATTACTACATTATCTATTTGTGCATCCGTCCAACATAAAAGTTTACTATCCTTCGGTGCACCTACAAGAAAAACATCTACAATGCCTGCAATTGCACCACAACCAGTAGCAATTAAATAGTCATACTTATCACATTTGTCATGATAAAATAATGCTTTCGAATTTTTATCATCATATACGGTTCTTATATTAACATCATTCATCGTTTTCATCTAATTTATAAATTCCACCTCTACTTCTAATCCATCTACTTCCATATTCCAAGATTCTATTAAACTAACAATCATACTTTCTGCTGCCGCAAGTGCAGAATCATAATATAATATATTTGATATGAATGTTTTTTCCATTAATGCATAAGCCTCTTTTAATTGTTTTTCTGCAATCTCTTCCCCAACAGCTATACTATCATTAAATATATTATTTTTAAATAAAAGCTTTTCTATTTCTTTATATATAATACTTAAGTGGGTCAACTCTGGTTCTGGAACTCTTGCAAGAACATAGTTCCTTTCATTGTCAATAATAAATTCAGATGCTTTTAAATCAACTGTAAATATGCCTTTTCCAGGTACTTTCAGCCACGATACAACATTTGCTTCATTTTGTTTTTCATCCCATATAATATATTGTACATCATACGCTTCTAAAACTTCTAATTTCGCCTCTTCTCTAAATGTCCCAATACTAATGGAAACATCATTACTAACATGATATTTTTCTTCTTCTGCTACATACATTTTCTCATACCAATCTTGTTTTGTTTTAGTAATCGTTTCTGTTTTTGTTGTTTGATAACTATTTATTGCTGCTTCCACTCCCTTTGTAATAAAATTATTAATAGCAAACACCATACCTACTACTATAACAATGATAGTTATTACTCCAATAATTTCTATTTTTGTCCATTTTTTCTTATTTCTGAAAAATTCTATTAAATTCATTCCTATTTTTTTCAATTCCCGTTCACCCCTACTTACTCTATTTAAATATAATTTCTATTTGTATTGCATTACCACAAATACTACTCAACAACCTTTCCAATTGTTTTTTAGCAGAAGCTTTTGCCATAGTCATTAAAGTTTCATTTTTAGCTAATTCTGCTTCCCGATTATCAGAAATTTGTTGCATAGAATTTAAATATGCATCAAAGCCATCTTCTGCATTCCCACTAAAATGACCTTTTTGCCACTCTGCTATTTGCATAGACTCTCTTGGGTCATCATGACATTCAATATCAATTTTAGGAACTGTTACATATAGTTTATCATCAATTTTATCTACCAGCAAATTACTTAAATCAACCGAAAAAACAGCATCTGATTTTATCAAATATAAAGCTGCATATTTCTCTCCCAATGTATGAAAATTATCCAAACTCACACTAGCAACCAATACTTCTAATTTTGCAACTTCTTTCATTTTTTCTTGAACTACAATCACGGTATCTTTTGCACTAAGTCCTTCTTCTTTTCCATCTTCTTTTCCTTGAGGAATTTCAGCAGAAAGTGCTTCTGTATATCCTTTTACTACTCCTACTTTTTCTCCTATTCCTGTTCCAATTTCTGTTCCTAATTCTTTCGCTCTATTTGTACATCCACTAAAACATATACAAAGCAAGATTACTAAAAATATAAAATTCTTTTTCATTCTTTTATTTCCCCTTTTTTTCAACTGGAATAACTTGAATATCTTCTTTTGTTACTGTTTTCCTTGTTCTGTCCAATTCTGTACTAACAGGTATTTCCCAAGTTTTTCTTTTTTCACTATCTCCACCAGGAGCTATCGCAGTTACAATATCAATACCCTTAATTTTATAATCTGGTTCTTTCACTTCGTATCTTACTTGAAGTTTATCTTCCTCTCTTAAAAAGCGAATCGAAGTCATTGTAATCTCTTCTTTTTTATTTACAATATAAGTAACCTTTCCTACTCCATAAGGGTCAGCAGTATCTAATGTTACTCTTATTAATTTTTTTACAGGATACTCTTTTACTATCTTTTCTACATCCAATTTAGAAAATTTCATTTCTTTACTTGGAGATTCTGTACCTTCTACTCCTTTTATGTAATAATTATTATTTTTTATAATAACCTTTACACTAACTTTTCTAAAATCTTCTAACACTTCTCCATCTTTTAAAATATGTTTATCTCCATCCATAAGTTTTACTTGAATAAAAGCACCTTCTTGGGTATGTTCTCTATATTTTACTACATCAACCATACTAATTTTTACTACAATTTCATTACAAAAACTATCTCCTTGTATTGCTGAAATAGCTTCTTTCAAACTAGCAGTTGTTACATAGCGAATATCTTCACACTTACCATCTTTTATAATCTCTAATCTTAATGCCTTATTTGTATAATATTGAATACCACTCGCACTAATTACAACATCCTTTTCTGCATTAAAATCACCATCATATAAAATTTCTTCTTTCTTTTTTCCTGTATTTGTATACCCTTTATTATTTACAAGAACATTCTTATCTTGTGTAACATAAAATGTAATATTATGGTCTAATTCTTCTAGTACAACTTTTAATTTTGCTTTCCATACAATACTTTCATCTACATTATCTTTAATAACAAATCTTACTTTTGATACTTCCTGATAAGAAAATACATATCGCAATACTTTAGATGAATCATCTATATTAATATTTTTTTTATCATTGATAATCAATTGTACTTTACATTCTTCCAAAAGATTTTCATTCACACTAATAATTAAATTTTCTTTTTCATTTAATACAACTTTTGCTCCATTTTGAAGGTCTTCATAACTATATGTTTTATCCCCTGTTCGTAATGTTAAAATAGATTCCTTTTCCCCTTTATCCGACAATTTTGCTAATAAACCTTCTAACTTTTCTTTTACAGTTACTTTATCTATTTCTATTTTTATATTCTTTTCATTCCATTTATTTACATCTACATACAACTTCTGCTCTTTTGTTTCTGGAATCGTAAATGTAAATTGCTCTGTAGCTTCCAAAACAGATACATCTGTCGAAGAAACCTTATGCTTTTGTTTTGTTACAATTTTCACTACTGCCCCACATTTTAACTTTTCTATTGGTAATTTTTTTTCCGTTACATCTATATCCTGTTTTTCTCCATCCACGAAAATTTCTTTCACTCCATTTACTTCATTATCAACATAGACTGTAATATATGGTTGAAGTTGTACCGAATAACTTTCCACTTGCTCATCTGCATTTGCTTTTTTAAATATGACTTCTCCGTCTGTATTACCAGAATCCTTTGGAAAATAACATTGTGGCTCTGATGAAATATAATAATACTTATCCTTATCATATTCATATCTTACTTCATAAGAAACAATCGAACTGATTTCTTTTTCTTCTTCATAAAAAGCTTCATTATTTATTATCCATTTTCCAGACAACTCTACTTTCTTTCCTTTTTCATTTAATATATAATCTTGAAAAGAAAGTGAACGGTTTTTATACTCTCCTACAGGTATAATACTAAGTTCTGTACCTTTATACTCTTTTGGTATTTGACAAACCATTGTTTCTGTATTATCAGCCCAATTTACCTTAATTTTCTCTCCATTCTCATCATACTCATATACACGATATTCTGAAAAAGTATACATATTGCTGTACACACTATTACTATTTATAATAGAAGCATAAATACTATCCTCTGGAGAAAGATAACAATTATCTGTATCAATTAAATTTATTAACTCTGCATCACTATAATAAGAAATCTTTAAAAATGGGTTATTTGCAAATGTAACATGAATTGGAGCTGTTGGAACAATAGGTTCTGTCACTGTTTCCACTTCTTCCTCTTTTAAGTTAACATCCTCTACTATTGTAGGATTCTCCTCATATTCTTTATAATCAGTATCATTTACTTCTAAGTCTTGTATCATTCTTTCTGTTATCTTATCTTTCGTATAATCTTCTATGTTACTACAACCACTAAAAGTTGCTAAACCAATACACAAACTTATTCCTAGAATAATTTTCCTACCTCTTTTTAACATTTGTATGTTCTCCTTTTTAATAAAAAATCTTTTGGTTTTTTACCAATTATTATAATTACTCTATAAATTGTCCTCATAACATTGTAACATTCGTATTAAATCTTCTTTCATTCGATTCCGATATTTTTCTGGTCTTAAAATTTCTACTCGTTCTCCTTGCATTTTTAACCACATTAAAATACCTTGTCCATACACCTCTGCTTCGATAATACATCCTTTTTCATCTTCTGAAATTACTCGTGCTGTTGGTAGACGGTCTAAAATATACTCTTTACTTGCTCCTGTATATCGAAACTGCAATTTTATTAAACTTCCAGCATACATAAACTGTGTTCTTTTTCTAAATTCTCCTTCTTCAAATCGGTCTGCATATACTACAGGTAGTTTTTCTTTCATTATACGATATGAAGTAATACGGTCTATTCTAAAAATAGCTGGATATTGATATTTATGTACATATTTTCCATTTTCTTCTTTTTCGATAATAAATGCATTCAAATAAAAGTAATAATCAGAAAATAGTATAGCTACTGGTTGAACAATTCTAGTAATTTTTTCTCTTGTCCATGCTTGTTTTTCATACACTATTTCTAACAAATTACATTCTCGAATTTCTTCTCCTATTTCCCATAATTTATCTTGCTGTATAAAAGAATTAGAAGATAATTCTATATAATGAAATTTTTCATTAGAAATCAGTGTTTGCACTAAATTCTTATTCTTTCTTGGCACACACCCTTCTACTAACTTACTTAAAATTTCATCCATTTCCTGTTTTTTAAATGCACGACTTGCTAAAAGAATCTTACTTACTGCAAGAATTTCACTATTTGTCATAGAAGAACTTTTTATGCCTTTCATAATATAAATTTTTTTTGACCTATCACTTTCAACTGTTCTATTATCTGTACTATCTGATGTTTTACATTCTGAAAGAAATGCTCTTATATCATCAATATCTCGTTGTATCGTTCGTTCATTTACATGAAATCGGTCTGCTTCTTCTTTTTTATTAATTGCCTTTCCTTCACATAAACGATTATAAATGCTCAAAATTCTAGCATTTTTACTTTCTTTCAACTTCTGATTATTTTCCATAAAATTCTATCCCTTTTTCCTATATCACTATTTATAATCTTTATTTCTTTATTTCTACCATAACAAATCCTTTTTTCTCATAACTATATTCCACCTTTTTATTAGCACTACCATTTACTGTTTGTTCTGAAAGAAATGCTCTTATATCATCAATATCTCGTTGTATCGTTCTCTCATTTACGCCAAAACGAGTAGCTTCTTTCCATTTGTTGATTACTTTACCTTCACAAAGCTGTGTATAAATATGTAAAGTCCGAAAATTTTTAATAGATTTTAATTTCATAACAAGTATCCTTTTTCTTATATGTAAAATTTTTGTTTTATTCTTATTTTACACCATTGTTATGACACATTCTGTCATTTACTAAAAAGATTCGGTTAAAAAACCGTTTTATTCTATCCCCACGATAAAACAAAACGGTTTTCTTACACTCTTATTATTCCTTTATTGGCTTTTCTACTTCTATAATGGATGTTTTTCTCATTGGAATACGGCAATTCTTATTATTACCAAATTCTACAATAACAACATCATTGTCTACAGTATCAATAATAACACCATAAAATCCACTGGTTGTTAACACACTATCACCTAATTCAAGAGAACTCATCAATTCATCTTGTTTCTTCTGTTGTTTCTTCTGTGGACGGATAATCATAAAATAAATGAGTACACCAAAAAACAGAATATAAAACACCATACTAATAATCATACCACTTGGACTTGCTGTTGCTGTTGTTGCATCTGTTAAAACAGTTGATAAAAAATTCATTTTTATTCCTTTTCTCCTTTTTTCGTCCTATTATTATAAC
>CALASV010000138.1 GCA_937888895.1 uncultured Clostridia bacterium
CAGCAAGTGTACTATTTGCGCAAGACCAATGATTTTGAAGTGGATTTTTGCAGAAGAAGAACCAGCTTTAGTAAATGAGCATATTAAGGAAATGTTATCTTGTTTGCCAGTTCGTATGACAAAGACAAAATTTTTAGAATTAGTGGAGAATGCATTTTCTATTTACGAACAGTCAGATAATCAAAGTATTGATATGTTTGATTATATGCTTCGAAGTGCAGCAGGTATTTATACACCAAAAGGAATGGCGAAAAGTTATTCTAAATTAGATAAAGTAAAGAAGTTATTGGAAAGTAAAGACTTTTCAGAATTGACAAAAGAAGAATATGAAGAAAGAAAAACAGCGTTAGAAGTAGGAACTGCTTATATTCGAAATGCTACAGAATGTCTTGGTGCAATACAATCAATAGCAAATGCTTTGTTAACAGTGTTATTTACGAAACAGTATTTTTCTATGGAAGCAGAAAAAGCATCACAAAGACCAACACAAATAATAGAAAAGTTACTTTCAGGGGAAGATATAAATACTGAAGCTTTATTTGAAGGTATAGAAACAGAAATGGAAACAATTTCGGAAGAGGTAAATAGTTTAGAAGCATTATTAGTGTTTGTAAAAGAAGGAATGGAGAAAAAAGTAGAGGAGTTGATGCTATCCGTTGTATTCAAACGATTGTTAATTGTACAACGTTTAAATTCAGGTAGTGCGTATGCTGCATTGTCAGAAGAAAAACAAGAAGAACAAGAAGGTTATTTAAAGCAAGTAAAGAATGCATTTTTATCAGAGATAAGAACGGTATTAGAGGAAGGTTCTAGACTTCGTAATCGTGCAGTGATGGCAGCAGTATTGCGAGAACTTCCTGTATATTTTAACAATCATACGGAAGTAATGAATTATGTGAGAAATTCTTTAGCAAGTTGTAGAGATGAACGAGAAAAGAACATTAGCATAGAACTTTTAAGAAGTTGTTATTAGGAATTTCTTTACTTTGCATGAAAAGTCTGTTAAAATAATGACAGAGGAGAAATAAAGCATGGTGATATGGTCGGAAAAATTATACATTGGTGAACAGGCAGAGAAGAATTATGAAAAGATAAAGAAAAAGATAGAACAAGGAAAGCTTGTTGTAAATGTATTTCTGATTACAAAACCGTCAAATGAAAAAAATCTATTTGATATTTTACCAACTGCTGAACTTAAATTTCCTTATTATAAAAAAAGAGAGCTTATGGTATATGGTTTAGCAAAAGGAAAAGAGGAAGCAAAAGAACTGCTTCTTAAAATATTAGAAGATATATATCAGGAAACGGGAGGACTTTATTGTAAGGAGTATTTTAAATCAGAATGATACAAGTACTATTACTTATTTTAAAAATCATTGGAATTGCCCTTGCGAGTATTTTAGGGCTAGTGCTTTTTATACTATTGGTTGTTTTGTTTGTACCAATACGTTATCGAGCTAGAGTTATTAAGAAACCAGAGCATTTAGAAGTGACAGGAAGAGTTTCTTTCTTATTTTCTTTCTTGCGAGTTACAGTTCGATATTTTGAAAAGCTTACTTATCAAGGTCATATATTTGTGTTTAAATTCTTAGATTCAGAAAAAGAAAAGAAACAAAAAAGACCAAAAAAGAAAAAGAAACAATCAAAAAAAGAAGAAAAGGTAGAGCAACAAGAAGAACCACAACTTTTGTCAGAAAATGAAGAACAAAAGCAAGAAGAATTGTTGCTAGAGACAATAGAGAAACCAACAGAACCTTTAGTAGAAGAAACAGAAGAACCTACATTAGATGAAGTTTTAGATGAAATGATGCAAGAAGAAACAGAATCTGTGAAAGAAGAAAAATTGGGTTTTTTCGAAAAAATTAGGTTAAAAATAGAGCAAATAAAAGATACTATTGATAAAGTAATCGGAAAAATAAAAAGAATTTGGCATCAAAAGGAAGAAGTAGAACAGATTTTAGAAAAGGAAAGAACAAAACGAGCAATTGCGTTTGTTTTGGGAAAAGTAGTAAAGATACTGCGTCATATCCTTCCAAGAAAATTAAAAGGATATTTGATTTTTGGAAGTGGTGACCCAGCTACTACTGGTAAAGTATTGGCTGTTTTAGGTATTGTATATGCAAAAACAGGACCATTGATAGATATTACTCCAAATTTTGTAGAAAAACAGTTAGAATGTGATTTAGAGATTGAGGGAAAAATTCAAATCATTGTCCTTGTTGTAATAGCAGTACAAATTATTTTGAATAAAGAAGTAAGACAGCTAATCAAAGATGTAAAGAATATAAAAAATGTGCAATAAAGTGGAGGTAATAAAAAATGGCAGATAATAAGTTTAATAGTACAGTAGAAGCGTTATTTAGAGGAATGGACGGATTTTTATCTACAAAAACTGTAGTAGGAGATGCTGTTAAGTTTGATGATGGAACAATAATTCTTCCTTTAGTAGATGTTTCTTTTGGTGTTGGTGCTGGCGCTTGGGCAAAAGAAGGCGAGAACAATGCAAATTGTAACAGTGGTGGTGGTTTAGGTGGTAAAATCACACCAAGTTCTGTTGTTGTATTAAAAGATGGACATGCAAAACTTGTCAATGTAAAGAATCAAGATGTAGTAACCAAAGTGCTTGATATGGTTCCTGATGTATTAGACCGTTTTACAAAGGATAAAAAGGAACAAGATGATATGAAAGAAAAGGTAGAAAGTGTTGTAGAAGATATGGCATAAAAAAAGTGAGAAAAAATTTATTTTTATCTTGCATTCTGTAAGGTTTTCTGTTAGAATATGCTTGTTTGTGGGCTTAGCCTTAAATTATTACCTAAGGAGGTGCAATTAAAATGGCTAAATGTGCAGTTTGTGATAAGGGTGCTTTATTTGGAAGAACTATTAGCATTACTAGAAGTCAGGTTTCTGGTAGAGCTAACAAGATGTGGAAGTCCAATGTTAAGTCTGTAAGAGTAAAGACTAACGGTGGAACAAAGAAGATGTATGTATGTACATCTTGCTTAAGAGCCGGTAAAGTAGAGCGTGCATAATTTTGTAGCAGAAAAGTAAACAATTAAGCAAAAGGGCTTGATTAGAAAAGGGTGTCAGGATTTCTTGACACCCTTTACTTGTTCATTTACAAAATAAATTATAACCACATATAAGACAAAATAAAATGATACAAAGGGCAAGGATGCCATTGCGTATGAACAGCATGAGAATCATACCAACAGCTATCCAAAAGAGGATAAATCCAATGAGTCGTTTCATAAAGGATTAATTGCTCCTTGGATTAGTTATTATAATATATGTAATAAAATAGAAAAAATGTAACAGAGAATAGAGTGGTCATACAACCTGTTTGACTATTATTTGTTTAAAAATCTCATAAAAATTGAAAGAAATGGTTTTCTTTTTTTCAATAACACGATATAATATCTTTAGAACCCGTAAGGGATTCCAAAAATAAGATTGGAGGATGTTGCCATGAGTAGTACAGTAAACGGTGTAATGAATACAAATCTTGGAAATGTTCAGATTGATAAAGAAGTAATAGCAAAGTATGCTGGCTCATCAGCAGTAGAAAACTTTGGAGTAGTAGGAATGGCATCTGTAAATGTCAAAGATGGATTTGCTAGATTGTTAAAACGTGATAGTTTAACACATGGTGTAGGTGTAAGTGTATCTGAGGATAGTAAGATAACAATTGACCTTCATATTATTGTTTCTTATGGTGTAAGTATTTCTGCAGTGACAGAAAATTTGATTCACAATGTAAAATATAAAATTGAAGAATTTGCAGGTCTTTGCGTAGAACAAATTAATGTTTATGTAGAAGGCGTTCGTGTAATCGACTAACGAAGTATACAGGAAGAAGGTTGATAACAGTTCGTATTAACTTATAAATCTTTATAAAATATGGTTGAATTTTATAAGAGATTGTAATTGTACGGAAAAGTAATAAATAAGGAAAATCCTCATTGCGTTGAGGTCGGTGCTTCAAATAGTAGTTCATAAGACGTCGTATCTCTATTGTAATAGAATAAACGGGAACTGCCACCGTGGGAAAAAAATTAGCGAGAACCAAGCAATTATACTATTTGGCAAATAAAGTAGAAAGGAATATGTTACTGGTATTATAAGTTATCACAAAAAAGATACTTATAATATGTACCCACTCGTTAGTGGGGAATTTAAGCCTATGGAGTATTATGCCAAACGAAAGTAGCTTCGGCAAAATCGGATACAAAGAAGTAGGAATGAAACGTAAAGTTTTTATAAACTTTTATAAGTTTTCAGTAACGGTTGCTATGAGATTAGTTACTCGTTCGGATTTTGATGGTTTAGCGTGTGGAGCACTTTTGAAAGAAGCAGGAATTATTGATTCTTGGAAATTTGCTCATCCAAAGGATTTACAAGATGGATTAGTAGAAGTAAATGAAAATGACTGCTTGGCAAATGTACCATTTGTATCAGGTTGTGGATTATGGTTTGACCATCATTCTAGTGAGCATGAGCGTAATGCATTAGAAGGAAAATATAAAGGTGAAAGTCGTATTACTCCTTCTTGTGCAAGAATTATTTATGAATATTATGGTGGAAAAGAGCGTTTCCCACAGTTTGATGAAATGATGGAAGCCGTTGATAAAGTAGATTCTGGTAATTTGACACTAGATGAAATTATGAATCCTACTGGTTGGATTTTAATTGGATTCTTAATGGACCCAAGAACTGGTTTAGGTCGTTGGAGAAAATTCACCATTTCTAATTATCAGTTGATGGAAAAATTGATGGATGCTTGTCGTACAATGACTACAGAAGAAATCTTGAATTTAAGTGATGTAAAAGAGAGAATGGAAGTGTATTATGAACAAACAGAAAAATTCAAGGAAATGGTAAAACAATATACTCGTGTAGAAGGAAATGTAATTATTTCTGACTTGCGTGGTGTAGACCCTATTTATACAGGAAATCGTTTTATGATTTATAGTATGTACCCAGAACAGAATATTTCAGCATGGATTGTTAGTGGTCGTGGTGGTCAAGGTTGTTCTGCTGCTGTTGGTTATAGTATTTTAAATAGAACTTCTGATGTAAATGTTGGTAGTTTAATGTTAAAATATAATGGTGGTGGACATAAAGCAGTAGGTACTTGTCAGTTTTCTAATGAAACAATGGAAGAAGAACTTCCAAAGATGTTAGCAGAACTTTGCGAGTTGGCAAATAAATAATAAGGGACTTAGTTATGTCGGTTAAAATAGGCTTTGAAAATATTTATGAAAAAATATTTTCAAGGCTTATTTTTTAGGACATTAGTAACAAAAATAAAAAAAAATAAAAAAAAGTCTTTTCAAGAAAAAAAAATTATGATAGTATTATTTGGTCAAATAGGAATAATTAGTTATAGTAAACCTTTAATCAATATAAATATAAAAACTCTCAGCAGAAAGGAACGATGTGGAGCATATAACTAGTTTTAGAGAGACAGAAAAAAAATCAATGGTAGAATGAAATGATACAAAGGAAAAAAGAGAAATAAGGTATTGTAGAAAAAATAAAAAGAGAAAGGATAACCAAATGGAAGCGAAAACGTTTAGTGAAAAGTTTAAAAATTGGCCAATGAAGAAGAAATTGTTAGTATCTCATGGAACAATTATTGTGTTTACTTTAATTGTAAGTATCATTTTAGTTATTGGTATGAAAATAGTAGAAAGTAGATTAGAACAATTACATACAGGACCAATGATGAACTTGTATTATAGTGGACAATTATATTATCCACAGATTGATATTCAAAGAGCTGTAAATCGTATGATGGCAGAGGGCGTAGATAGTTTAAATGAAACGTATCCACAGTTACAAGATACGGTAGATAAGAATTTAGAGATTATGGATGATGCTTATGCCTTTTTAAATAAAAATTTATTAACAGAAGAAGATAAGAATACATTAAAGGAAATTAATGATGTTTTAGTAAATAAAGTTACAGGTTATCGTATAGAAGTTCTTAGGTTATTAAAAGAAGGAAAATTTGAAGAAGCAAGAGAGTATAATAACAATTATTATAAGCCTTCTGTAGATTCTGTAAAGAAAATGATTGAAGAATTAGATACTTCTATTTTAAATACAGCAAATGATTACGCAGACTCTTCTAAGGATTTGGCAAATATTATAACTATTGTTGGTATTTTATTAGTTATTATAGTAGTTTTGATTGCTTTCTCTATTGCATTGAAAGTAACTACAGGAATTGTAAATCCAGTATCAGAAGTAGTAGAAGTTGCTAAGATGATGAATCAGGGTGATTTATCTGGAGCAGATAAAATTACATATAAAGCAGATGATGAATTAGGCGTACTTGCTTCTTCTATGCGTGATACAGTTATTACTTTAGATGCTTATATAGAGGAAATTTCTAAAACACTTGACCAAATTGCACAAGGTGATTTGACAAAGATTTTCCATGAGATTCCAAATTTCCGTGGAGATTTTTCTACAATTAAAAATTCATTTGTTTATATTTTAAGAGAATTTAATATTACTTTATCTCAGATTCAAAGTACTTCTCGTCAGGTAGATAGTGATTCTGATGAAATTGCTTCGGCAGCGAATAATTTAGCAGATGGTACAGGAGAACAGGCAAGTTCTATAGAAGAATTACTTGCTACTATCAATACTGTAAGTACTATGGCAGGAAATAGTGCAAAACAGGCAGAAGATGCATATAAAGATGCTGCAGTTTCTGTAAAACAAGCAGAGGAAGAACGTTTGCAGATGAAGAATCTTCAAGATGAAATGCATCGAATTAAAGAAATTTCTGGTGAAATTGAAGAAATTATTACAACAATTGAATCAATTGCTTCTCAAACAAGTTTATTAGCATTAAATGCATCTATTGAGGCTGCGAGAGCTGGTGATGCTGGTCGAGGATTTGCAGTAGTAGCTGACCAAATAGGAAAATTAGCAACAGATAGTGCTCAAGCAGTAGTTAATACAAAAAATTTAATTGGAAAAACGGTAGAAGAAATTGATAAAGGTAATAAAATTACAGAAAAAACTGCTTTAGCATTTGAAACAATTATTACTGCAATGCAAAGCTTTGCAACAGCAGCAAAAAATGTTATGGAAAATGCAGGTAGTCAAGCAACAGCTTTAGAGCAGGTAGAACAAGGTATTGAACAAATTTCTACTGTGACACAACAGAATGCAGCGTCTTCAGAGGAATGTTCTGCAATTAGTGAGGAATTAGCAGCAAGAGCAACAGAATTAGATACTTTGGTTAGTAAATTCCGTTTACATAGTAAGAAAAAATAAGAATAGAATAAGAAAAAGGTTTTGGATAAATAGTCCAAGACCTTTTTTGGTATAAGAATATCTTAATTCGTTTGTTAAAAATAACTATAACATGAAATAAAAAGAATTGTAAACAATACATAGACAGATGAAAAAAATTTTGCTAGAATAGGACACACAATCGAAAGAAAAAGTAGAAAGGTTGGGAAATAAAATGCATATTACATTAACAGGAAATTTAGGTAGTGGAAAATCTACATTAAGCAAAATTTTAGAGAATGAATACAAATATGAAATTTTTTCTACGGGAAAAGTAATTAGACAAATTGCAAGTGAGCATGGAGTTAGTGTCTTAGAAATGAATAAGTTAATGGAAAAAGACCATAAATATGACCATGAAATTGATAATACTACAGCAAGAATTTCTAGAGAAAATCCAGATAAAAATATTTTATTTGATTCTAGATTAGCATGGAATTTTGTAGAAAAATCTTTTAAGGTTTTTCTAACGGTAAGTTTAGATGTAGCTGCAAAGCGTGTCAGTGCAGATTTGACACGAGGTAAAGTAGAAAATTATGAATCTTTAGAAAAAGCAAAAGAACAACTGAAAGAACGAGCAGAAACAGAAGATAAACGTTATAAAGATATTTATGGAATTGAATATTTTAATATGTCTAATTATAATTTGATTTTAGATTCTACAAATTGTGTTCCAGAAATTTTAGCAAAAATTTTGAAAGAAGAAGCAGATGCTTATGAGAAAGCAGAACAAGAAGGCAAAGGAAATTATACTAGAATGATACTTTCTCCAAATCGTCCAGAAACAGATTTTATGGAGGAAAAGGCAAGAGGTGTTATAACAAAGGAAGTATTACATGGCGTAGAATTTTTAGTAGTTACTATATTCAATTAAAAATTTATAGATAGCTAATTATATATTTGTTACTTATTCATAATTAATCAAAGAAGTCCTTTACTATCATTTAGTTCTTTATATATTTGAAGTAGAGGACTTATTTTCTTTAGTATGTAGAATAATGTATAAGATATTTCTTTTTTTGTAAAACTATTCTTTAAAATGAGTAACATAAATAAGGAGAATAGAAAATGCAAGAGAAGTATAAAAAAATCATAAAACTTGTTATAATCGTAACAATTGTATATCTTGGCTTTCGTTTTTTATTACCTTTATTTTTGCCTTTTTTATTAGCTTATATGATAGCATGGTTTTTAAGGAAACCTGTACAATTTTTAAACCAAAAAATTTATATGAAGCCGATGATTGCAGGTACATTATTAGTAGTATTTGCTTTTTTAATTATAGGTGGTGGAATTGTTTACGGAATTCGATTATTATTAAAACAATTTGCAGATTTTGCTGCGAATTATGATTTTTATGAAACAGAGTGGAATATTTTTTTAGAAGGAATTTGTAATTATTGTGATACTTTTTTTCGAGTGAAATCAGGGAGTTCTTTTTCCATATTAAATAATGGTTTAGATGGTATTATATTGTTTTTTCAAGAAGAATTAATTCCTTTTATAACGAAGCATTCATTAAAAGCAGCCATATCTGTTACTGAATTAGTGGCAACAATTATTGTTATTTTTGTAGCTTCTTTATTGTTTTTATCAGATATGACAAATGAAAAGAGGATAGGAAAGCAGAAAGATTCTTTTTTTTGGTTAGAATGGAGAGAAGTAAAAAAAGAATTATCAGGAGCAGGAATTGCTTATTTAAAAACACAGATAATTTTAATTGCCTTAATTAGTTTGACTTGTAGTATTGGTCTTTTTATTATTGAGAATCCGTATGCTTTGTTATTTGGTGTAATGATAGGAATTTTAGATGCTTTTCCTGTTTTAGGAAGTGGAATGATTTTAGTACCTTGGGCTATTATTTATTTTGTTCGAGGAAAAATGCTTTCAGGAGCTGTGCTTTTGACCCTTTATGGAATTTGTCAATTTTTTAGAGAATATTTAGAACCAAAATTATTAGGTGGGAAAATGGGAGTACGACCAGTGCATAGTTTGATGGCTGTTTATGTGGGGTATGAGTTATTTGGTATTTCTGGAATTTTCTTAGGACCAATGGGGTTAGTATTGATAAAAAGTTTATGGCGTGTAAGTGAAATATAAAATTTTGAAGAGGTTTTTATTTAACCGAATTAAATAAGTCCCCCCACTTCAAGTGCGTAAAGCACTAAGTGGTGGGTAGGGGACTTATTTATGTCAGGTGGAGCTTACAAGCTCCATCTGACAAGCTACGATAGTAGCTATTCGGTTATAAGCAAGTAGCAAAGCGGATTGCGAATATCCGATTGACCTACTACGAATTTATTTTCATTACAAACACAACAAAAAATTAGAATAACTTCTTAAATGCACTTGCAAAATCTGCTACCTTATCTAAAGAAATTTTTGCTTTTACTCCATCTACAATTTTTTCAATTGCTTCGTCTGGCAAATCTACTCCAAGTAAATCTTCAATTGCTTTAATAGGGTCTTTTTCAAATGCTTCTTTAATGTCTGCATTATCCTTAATCTTTTCTACGATTTCATTGATTTTTTCTTTAATATCCATTTTTTTATTTCCTTTCTTTACTACTATATTCCTTCTCCAAACTAATCTCATATATGTAATTCTTATATAAATTAGTTCTATCTAATAGACGAATTTTATTTTAGTATATCTTACCACAAATTTCAATAATTTTTTATTATCAAACAAAAATTTATTCAAGTTAATGCTTTTCTTCTTTTTTCTAATGTGATATCATAATAATCAAAGTAACAAAACAATGACAAAATTATTTTAGCTTACCTAGTTAGGAGGAATACAGTTGGATATCAATTATGAACTTTACAAAGTCTTTTATTATGTTGCAAAATCTCTAAGCTTTTCTGATGCTGCCCAAGAGCTTTTTATTTCTCAGTCTGCTGTCAGCCAATCCATAAAAGTATTAGAATGTCGTCTTGGTCAAACCCTATTTACTAGAAGTACAAAGAAAGTAACTTTAACAAAAGAAGGCGAAATTTTATTTAAGCACATTGAACCTGCCATTCATCTAATTATGAAGGGGGAAAATCAGCTTATTTCTGGTAAAAAATCTGGTGGTGTACAACTTCGTATTGCTTCTACTGATACTATTTGTCGTTACTTTTTAGTTCCTTTTTTTAATGAGTTTCATAAGCACTATCCAGATGTTCATATTAAAGTAATGAATGCTTCCTCTCAACAATGTGCACACTATCTTGAGGGAAATCAAGCAGACCTTATTATTACGAACTCCCCAAATCCTGCATTAAATGATACAATGCATATTGTTCCTATTCGGGAATTTCACGATATTTTTATTGCTGATAAAACAGCTTATCCTTATGAAAATAAAGAATTAACACTAAAAGAGATTTCTAATCTTCCTATTCTTATGCTAGATAAAGGCTCTATTACAAGCACTTTTCTTCATGAGCAATTCTTATCTCATTCAATTGACCTTGCACCTGCAATTGAATTAAATAGCAACGATTTACTAATAGACCTAGCATCAATTGGTCTTGGAATTGCTTTTATTCCAGATTTTTGCTTTCATCCAAAAATACAAGAAAATCTTTATATTGTAAAAACAAAAGAACAGATTCCATCTAGAAAACTTGTAGCTACTTATGATGCTAGTTTTCCATTAGCAGAACCAGCACAATATTTTCTAAATTTAATAAAACATCCTGTCCTTTCGGAATAGTTTCTTTCTCCTTTCCATATATATTGGATAGTAGTCTTCTATTAAAGACTATTATCCAAAAAAGAAAGGTAGGACATTAAAAATGGAACAAAAGGTTAGTACTTCTCCCATTCCATTTCGCAATCATACAGCTTTATTACTTTCTACTGCCCTACCTTATTTACAACCTGCCTATCGTGCACCTGTAGAACTAGCTATGAAATTTCTAGAATTTACAGAAACATTACATACGATAAATATGTTTTCTCCGTTTTCCAAAGATATTTCTAAAGATAATAAAGAAAGTGGACTATTTGGCTTAATTAACACATTTGTTCTTGATATTGAGGGACTACTAAATAGTCTTTCTACTGTTTGTACAGGTGACGAAAAAGAAATTATTGGTATGTTTTTAAATCTTGTTCGTATTAAAAATTTTTATGAAACTTATAGTGATTTAACAAAAATGCCAATGATGTTTGCACCTGATTTTAATCATTCTCCTATTTGTGAGCCTACTTCTAATGAAACTCAAGAATCTACGATTCAAACATCAGAGGAACAAAATAATTCTAATGAAAAAAATTTTTCTAATAATCCAGCAGAAACATTTCCTAATATTCCTTTCTTTCCTTCCGACTTTACTTCTATGCTAAATGATGAACAAAAAGAAACTCTCGATTTATTAAAAACCTTATTTTCTGAAGAAACCTAATAAACTTTTCAATAAATATTAAAAATAGCAAAAAACAAAATTTAAAAAACTCTTGAACTTTCAACAAAAAAACTGGATTATATTAGGAGGATTATTATGTCCGACACTTTTCTAAATGACCCTTTATTTCAAAATCTTTCTCCAATGAAAAAAGCAGTAATTACAGAATTATTAGAAAAAGCTAATAATACCTCATTAGATAAAGCATTTCCTCTTCTTTTAAAAGCAAATGCAACCTTAACCAAAAATGGAGAAGCTTTTAGCAGTGAAGAACGAAATATGCTCATTATCGAACTCACAAAAAAACTTACTCCAGAAGAACGAAAAAAAGTAGCTACATTGTTAAAACTTCTTTAAAAAATTCAAATAGCATCTATAATTTTCTTGTCTAATGTGCTATAATTAATTCACATATTTTAGTCTTTGGAGGTAACTATGGATAAAAATGCATATTTAAAAACAATTGATGAAGTTATTGCAAAAGGTCCTTATTCTGCTACTTGGAGTTCCTTAACAAATATGGAATTACCTTCTTGGTTTCCAAAAGCAAAATTTGGTATTTTCATTCATTGGGGATTATATAGCATTCCAGCTTTTGGTAATGAATGGTATTCTAAAAATATGTATATCAAAGATTCTTGGGAATATAACCATCATATTGAAACATTTGGTCTTCATAAAGATTTTGGTTATAAAGATTTTATTCCAATGTTCACAGCTGATAAGTTCAATCCAGCAGAGTGGGCAGATTTATTCAAAGAAGCTGGTGCTAAATATATTTTACCAGTAGCAGAACACCATGATGGTTTTCAAATGTATCAAAGTGAACTTTCCCACTTTAATGCAGCCGAAATGGGTCCAAAACGCGATGTTCTTGGAGAATTAAAAGCAGAATTTGAAAAACGTGACATGATTTTTGCTACTTCTTCTCACCGTGCAGAACATTTATGGTTTATGGGACATGGCAAAGATTTTGACAGCGATATCAAAGAACCCTTACAAGTAGGTGACTTCTATTGGCCTTCGATTCAACAACAACCAGAAGACAATTTAGATGTTCATGCAAATCCATATCCAACAGAAGAATATTTAACAGATTGGTTGCTTCGTTGCTGTGAATTGATAGATAATTATCGTCCTCGTATTTTATACTTTGATTGGTGGATTCAGCACGAAGGATTTAAAGAAGCATTACAGAAATTTACAGCTTATTATTATAATCGTGGTGTTGAGTGGGGCACTCCTGTTGCCATTTGTTATAAATACGATGCTATGGCATTTGGTAGTGCTATCGTTGATGTGGAACGTGGTAAATTTGCTGATACAAAACCTTATTACTGGCAAACAGATACAGCAACAGCGAAAAACTCTTGGTGTTATACAACAAATGCTGATTACAAAACACCATTAGAACTCATCTGTTATCTTGTAGATGTCGTAAGTAAAAATGGAAATCTTTTATTAAATGTAGGACCAAAGGGTGACGGTTCTATCGCAGAACAAGATGTCCATATTTTAAAAGAAATTGGTGCTTGGCTTAAACTTAACGGAGAAGCCATTTATAACAGTAAACCTTGGCGTTACTGTGCCGAAGGACCTACCAAAGAATCCGAAGGTCATTTCCAAGAAACAACCAATCAATATACATCAAAAGACTTCCGCTTTACTGCTGGAAATGGTGCTATTTATGCAACTTGCCTCTCTTACCCAGAAGATGGCGAATTGCTCATTACTTCTCTTTGTCTCCCAGGCGGAACAGGAAAAATATTTGAAGGTATTTTAACCGAAGTTAGCATACTTGGAACAGACGAACCCGTAACTTATGAACTTACAAATGAAGGTCTTAAAGTTCATGGACCAAAGAAATTTACAGATTACCCTGTTGTAATCAAAATTATGACTAACTAAAATATAGAAAACGGAGGATACAATTATTTTGTACCTCCGTTTTTTCTAAAACCGTCTAATTTTATCTTGAGAATCATCTACCGTATTCTCAATGGAACGAATCACTACATAATACTCATATTCCTCATTTACTTTGACTTTTACTCTATCTCCCACTTTCTTTCCATAAATAGCCTTCCCTATTGGCGATTCTACGCTAATCAATCCATTTAGTGAATCTCCTCTTACTGTTGTTACAATACGGAATGTTTCTACTTCATCATCTTCTTCAAAATAAACTTCTACGGTATTATTCATTCCTACTTCATCATCTGCTGAAGTATCATCAATAATTTCTGCCGTCTTTATCATTTTTTCTAAATAACGAATTCTACTTTCATTTTGATTTTTATCCTTTTTTGCAGCATAATACTCAAAATTTTCACTTAAATCCCCTTGTGCTCTTGCTTCTTTTACTGCCTCTAATGCTTCTTTACGCACGACTAATTTTCTATATTCAATTTCTTCTTGCATTTTTTTTATATCACTTTTTGTCAGTTGATTATACATATCGTTTTCCTTCTCTATTCTACTATTTCTTTATTACAACTTATTCCTAATAAAATTACCATTTTCTGGTAACAATCAAATCAAGCTATAGAACTAAACTGTTACATTTTCCTCTCAATCCATCGAATACTCATAGTTCCAATATTATGCATATTTATACTCACAATAAAATATACTATAACAGAACCTATCTCTCCTTTGGAGGTTTTCATGGACTTTTTCGCTCCTCTTTTTGAACAATATGGTCTCTTTGGTTTATGTCTTATGATTCTTTTAGAATATGCTTGTTTCCCTATTTCTAGTGAAATTGTACTTCCCTTTTGTGGTGCTTTTGCAAAATCTTATGGTATTTCCTTTTTCCTTTTAATTCCTGGAAGTGTATTAGCAGGTATGATTGGTACTTCTTTTTGCTATTTCATCGGAAGACTTGGTGGTTCAAAAATACTTACTATGCTAAAAACTCGTTTCCCAAAAACAAAAAAAGGCATCGAAGCCTCCGAAGAAAAAATGGAACGATTTGGTGCTTTAGCTGTTTGCTTTGGTCGTGTCATTCCTTTATGTCGCACGTATATTGCTTTTATTGCTGGAAGTGTGAAACAACCATTTACACAATTTTTATCTTATTCTTTTTTTGGTATTACCGTTTGGAATTGTATTTTAATTGGACTTGGTTACTTATTAAAAAGTAATTGGAATGAAGTACAGCGGTATTATGAAGAATATAAAACAATCCTCATAGTTACCGCTGTTTTCCTTGTATTTCTATGTTTCATAAGAAAATGGGTATTCAAACGCCATTGTCCCAAAGATGATTCTGTATCATAACCAAATCTCTATCATAATAGCTATTTGGCATAGATTACGAATATCTACTTAATACTATTTTATTGCACTATTAATATCTGCTTTCATATCTAAAACAGCTTGTCTTGCTGCATCTGCTAATGCTTTTGCTTCTGCT